>CAMPKR010000016.1 GCA_946887345.1 uncultured Bacteroidota bacterium
GAGATGTTCAGAGATCCCGAGTTACCGGCCGACCCGGATCACGACCCGAATGTAGTTGCAGACACTACTACCACACAGGTAACAGGAGATACTTCAGCTGCTCAATAAAAAAAGACAATAACATATTTAAAAGGCTTCCCTTAGGAAGCCTTTCTTCTTTATCCGAAGAACATATAGCAAAGTACTATCGAGGTAATGATCCCCACGAGATCGGCAAGCAACATAGAACCTATTGAGTAACGTGTATTGCGGATAGACACGGCACCGAAATAAACAGCAATTACATAGAATGTAGTATCGGAAGAGCCCTGCAAAACACAGCTAAGGCGACCCGCAAATGAATCGGGCCCAAAGGTGTTCATAGCATCAACCATCATACCCCGGGCGCCACTACCGCTCATAGGTTTTATAAGAGCTGTCGGCAGCCCATCTACAAAACGCGTGTCCGCACCCAGGGCATTGAATACTGTCTTCATGCCGTTGATCACGACATCAAATGTTCCACTCGTGCGCAGCATACTAATGGCGACCAGTATGCCTACCAAATAAGGAATGATACGGATTGCGGTTTCAAATCCCCCTTTAGCCCCCTCTACGAAAGCATCAAATATGTTGATTTTCTTATAAAGCCCCCCCAGCACTATCAGCAGGAAAATGATTAAAATAAGGCCATTGCTCAGCAGCTCAGAAAATGATACCAGCCCATCTTTGTTTAATGAATTAAGGTAGGTGACAAGCCCTGCTATTATGGCGGATATGCCGCCCACCCAAGCTAATATCACCGGCTGAAGCAAATTAATCTTCTGCCTGATTGCCACAATGATCATGGCTGCCATGGTAGCTGCGAAAGTAGCTATCATACAGGGCACAAAAATATCAGTTGGTGTCGCCGCATTCAACGCCGAACGGGTAGCAATGATAGTTACCGGTATCAGGCAAAGCCCCGAGGCGTGCAGGCATAGGAACATGATCTGCGCATTGGAGGCTGTGTCTCTTTTGGGATTTAACTCCTGCAAGCTTTCCATCGCTTTCAGGCCAAATGGAGTAGCGGCGTTATCAAGACCCAGCAGGTTAGCCGAAAAATTCATCATCATATGTCCCATTGCGGGATGGCCTCTGGGCACTTCGGGGAATAGTTTGCTGAAGAACGGACCAATAATGCGCGAGAGCAGCTGTATACCACCTGCGCGCTCTGCTATAGCCATCAGCCCCATAAAGAGCGCCATGATGCCTATAAGCTTGATACACAGATTAACCGCAACAAGGCAGGTCTCTATGATGCCGTCAACGTGCCTGGTGAGCTTAGATCGTACTTCCTCATAAGAACGAACTTCAGCACCGGGATACATAGCCTGTAGTATCCGTACAGAGTCGGCAGCAGTATTGTCAGAGATAATGATACCGGCAGGATGTGCAGAGTCGGCGGGGAGATAGCCGTAGTTACCAATGTGTGTTAAAAACTCTTCCCGGGTAGAAGCCTGGCCTGTTTCGCCAACAGCCACATAGTAGACACTTGCGTATGCATCGTCAGCCTTACCTGTAACCATGCGGGTAAATATCTTATTGTCGCCGGCAAAAAAACACTTATATCCTGCTACGGTAATAGCAATAATGATGAAGGCAGCCCATATCCTGCTTAAAGCCATAGCCTAATATTAGAAAAAAAGCGGCAAAGAATTAAGTCTCGCTTGCCATCGCTATCCTGGGGAAGGCGGGAGCTATATAGTTCTGCATATCGCGGACAAGGTCTTCTACCTTATTACCAACTATAATCAGGCTCCTGAATTCTTCCTTCAAAAAACCCTCCAGCACCATCTTATCTATCAGGGCGATCAGGGGATCGTAAAAACTATTGACGTTAAGGATGCCTATCGGCTTGTTGTGGAGGCCCAGCTGAGCCCAGGTCATCATTTCGAAGAGCTCTTCCATAGTTCCCCAGCCGCCGGGCATCGCAATAATGCCCTCGCTCATGGCATGCATACGCATTTTGCGCTCGTGCATGTTCTCTACCACTATGAGCTCGCTCACGTCATCGTGGGCTATTTCTTTTGTCTTCAGGAAAGAAGGGATAATACCTACTACACGGCCATCATGATGTATGGCACCTTCAGCAAGAGCACCCATTAACCCAACCTTACCGCCACCAAAAACGACCGTGATGCCGTTATTAGCCAGTATGCGGCCCAGCGTATAAGCATGGTCGTAATAGGTCCTGTCGGTTCCCATATTCGATCCGCAAAAGACAACTACATTTTTCATTCCTTCGGAATTATGTTGCTAATATAGGACAAGCGCAAAGCATTGCCCTATATTGGTCTGTTAAACTTATAGTACTTCAACCTGGTTGCGCATCAGGTCTTCAAATTCATCGCGCTCCCTTATCAGTACGGCGTGACCATCTTTGATCATTACCTCAGCCGGCTTCAGTCTTGAATTGAAATTGCTGCTCATCTCAAAGCCATAGGCTCCTGCATTATCAAAAACGATCACATCTCCCTCGCGTACTTCATTCAACACACGGTCCCAGGCGAAGGTATCTGTTTCGCAGATATTGCCTACTACGGTATAGATGCGTTCAGCACCTCCGGGGTTGGATATATTACGGATATGATGGTAGGCATCGTAGAACATAGGACGTATCAGGTGGTTGAAGCCGGAATTCACTCCAACAAACACGGTCGCTGTGGTTTGCTTGATCACATTGGCCTTCACCAGGAAGGAACCACTCTCACTCACCAGGTACTTGCCCGGCTCAAACCAGACTTCCAGGGTATGGCCATACTCTTTTTCATATTCCTTCATTGCTGCAGTCAGCTTCTCACCAAGTGAGAAAACATCTGTTTCCGGATCACCTTCTTTATAAGGAACCTTGAAACCACTACCCAGGTCTATAAACTCCAGCTGTTTGAAATGGCGCGCCAGTTCAAACATGATCTCCAGCGACTGCAGGAAGACATTCACATCCTTTATTTCGCTGCCTGTATGCATGTGCAAACCCTGCACCCAAAGCCCCGTTGTCTTTACTATGCGCTCTATATGGCGCAGCTGGTGAATGGAGATGCCAAACTTGCTATCTATATGGCCGGTAGATATTTTGT
Organism: uncultured Bacteroidota bacterium; assembly: GCA_946887345.1. Next base: position 3,099 of record CAMPKR010000016.1, read on the forward strand.
AGTTACCACCTGCCTCAATATGCGGATTGATGCGGATGCAAACCGGGTAGCTATTCCCGAATTTATTTCCGAATTGCTCCAGTATAGAGATATTATCAATGTTCAGGTTCACACCCATTTGCTGTGCATCCAGTATCTCGTTAAAGTCCACGCAGTTAGGCGTGAACAATATCTGTTTCGGTTCAAAGCCTGCCTTTAGAGCAAGTTTCACTTCGTTGATACTTACACAGTCTATGTTAGCACCCAGACCTTTTAAATACTTAAGAATATTGATATTGGTCAGCGCCTTACATGCATAGAAGAACTTTGTAGGATGTCCTTTAAAAGCATCTTGCAGTTTATGAAACTGCTGCGCGATCTTTTCTGCATGGTACACATACACGGGAGTGCCAAATTCATTGGCCACTGATAAAAGTTGTTCTCTTGTTACCGGTTGATACATACGAATTTAAAATGATGATAAAATGTATAAGAGCAGGCGAAATACCTGCTCTTATGATTTCGGCTGCAAATATATTAAAGTCTACCCTCTTTTATATCATCAACTACTGCGGGGTCAAGAAGTGTCGTGGTATCGCCCAGATTCTGCATTTCTCCCTCGGCAATCTTTCGAAGAATTCGGCGCATAATTTTGCCGCTACGTGTTTTAGGTAAGCCTTTTACAAATTGTATTTTATCTGGTTTGGCAAACGCCCCTATCAGCCGGGTGACTGTTTGGAGGATATCCTGCCTTGTCTGTTCTTCGTCATGTGCAGGCTCATCAGCTATCACATAGGCATAGATGCCCTGCCCTTTCAGGTCGTGCGGGAACCCAACCACCGCGCTCTCCAGTACACCCGTATGCATATTGATGGCATTCTCCACCTCTGCTGTTCCGATTCTGTGGCCGCTTACGTTCAGCACATCATCTACCCTGCCCGTGATGCGATAAAAACCATTCTCATCGCGGTAAGCGCCATCCCCCGTGAAATATAAATTGTCGTAAGCAGCAAAATAGGCCTGCCTGCAACGCTCATGATCGCCGTAAGTGGTACGTACGATAGATGGCCAGGGGAATTTGATGCAAAGATTACCGCTCACATCATTCCCTTCTATTTCTTGTCCTTTCTCATCTACCAATACTGGTTGCACACCCGGTAGCGGCAGTGTAGCGTAAGATGGCTTCATGGGGGTAACACCTGCCAGCGAAGAGATAAGTATCCCTCCGTTCTCCGTTTGCCACCAGGTATCCACTATAGGGCATCGCTTCTTCCCGACATGCTCATCATACCAGTGCCACGCCTCTTCGTTTATCGGCTCGCCAACTGAACCCAACACTCTCAGGCTGCTGAGATCTTTACCTTCAAAAGGCACATCACCATAAGCCATCAAACTACGGATAGCCGTAGGCGCGGTATACAGAATGTTCACCTTGTGCTTGTCCACAATATCCCAGAAGCGGTCTGCATCCGGGAATGTGGGTATACCTTCGAACATCAGCGAAGTGGCACCGGCACTGAGGACGGCATATACTATATAGCTGTGCCCCGTTATCCAGCCAATATCCGCTGTGCAGAAATGCACCTCACCGGGCTGATATTGAAACACATTCACAAAAGAATAAGTACTATAGATCATATAGCCCGCCGTGGAATGGACTACACCCTTAGGTTTACCTGTAGAACCCGAGGTATATAACATGAACAGCGGGTCTTCGCTATCCATACTTTCCGCCTTTACTTCAGGGTTGCCCCGGGCTTCTACCTTTGCGATCTCGTCCTGCCACCATACGTCCCTGCCCTTTATCATACTGACAGGAGTATTGGTACGCTCATGCACTATCACTCTTTTCACAAAGGGACAACTCACCAGCGCATCATCAATAATGTTCTTCAGTTGTATATCCTTAGCACCGCGGAAAGCGCCATCACAGGTAACAATGTACTCAGCCTGTGCATCCTGCAACCTGTCCGATATACTCCGAGCACTGAATCCACCGAAAACAACCGAATGTATTGCTCCTATCCTGGCGCAGGCCAGCATGGCAAAGGGCAACTCAGGTATCATTCCCATATAGATACATACCCTGTCACCTTTCTGCACACCGTTGTTTTTTAACACCTGCGCGAACTGGCAGACCTTGAAATACAATTCTTTATAAGTAATTGTTCGTGAAGCCTCCCTGGGATCATTAGGCTCCCAGATGATGGCAGGAGTATCGCCATTCTTTGCGAGGTGCCTGTCCAGGCAATTCTCAGTGATATTGAGTTTGCCTCCGATGAACCATTTTACCTCCGGGTCCCGGAAATTCCATTCCAGCACCTTATCCCATTTCTTATGCCATTGGAAATGTCCAGCTACTCCCGCCCAGAATTCTTCTGGGGCTTCAACGCTTTCTTGGTAAGCTTTTTTGTATTCTTCGTAAGACTTGATCTGGTATGGGTACGCCATCTCTACTTTTGTATGAAGCTAACGAATTCAATTACGTCACGGCCTTGGCAAATTGTATCTTATAGTTAAGCTTGCTCCTTGACCTTGTGCAGGCTCCAGTATTACCTCATCAACGCCCTCTAAAAACAAATTGCGCATTGCTCTGTTACAAGCTGGCATTCGATGATTTTCATTGGGATATCCACCCACGAAGCGATGCAATTCTCCTGCCTTAATATCACAATATGGTTCCCCATACGCTTGCGCAGTACTGATAAGAATTTGGATTATTGCCTGAAAGTCGGTTACCGTAGGAAACATTTGCTATTTTTTTAACCCTACTGTTTTAATATTTTTCCGGCGTATATGCCATTGACTCTGATAAAATATACGCCTTCAGGAACATCAATCGGTGTCAATTCTGATTTACCTTGAGCCACAATTCTGCCTAAAGCATCCAATACTTCTACCAGATAAACTTTAAAAGCAGCTTTTATGGCCAATTGGTTTATAACGGGATTCGGAATTAAATAGATCTGGTAATCTTTTTCGTGTGCATTTATGGTTGTTGTAGCAATGTAGAGTGTAGCAATCATAGTAGTATCCAACTGAACAGTGTCGTAGCCAATGACGCAACGATACATGTAGTTATCCATGGACAAAGAGGCCGAAGAAATATTAAGCACCGGCGTGTTAACACCCGAATATACTCCGATGTTTGAAAGATTTACAAATCCGGTTCCTGGATCTTCCTGCCATTGGTACCATATACCCCCGCAGGCTGCGGCCATCGTAAAAGCAGCCGGGCCATTTGCAGGCGTATAGACATCTGTAGGCTGAACGGTGATATATGAAAGGTTACCAGAATTATACAAAGTAGCAACTTCACATTCATTCAACGCCCTGTTCCATATACCAATATCATCCAATTTGCCTTCGTGTGCGTCCCAAGCCGGATGGTTCATTCTACCGAAAGCAACATTCCCACTTAGTATCGGGTTTCCTGTTGCAATAGTTGTATTAATTAATACTCCGTCTTGATACAATTTTGCAACTGTTCCATCATTCGTATAACAGATATGGGTCCAGGTATTATTTGGAACATTGTTTAACATAATTGAAACAATTTGACTGTTGCTTAAATAGTGGTTGAATCCGCTCCATCCATTTTGGATTTCACCTGGGCCTCCATTAGCAGCAAATTCTAGTGTTCTCGGCGAGATACAGCCTACGCCGCTCTGTAGTGCCCAGTAAGAAACCGTCAACTCGGTTGTAATGCTTGATGTATTAATACTAGCGTCAATACGCGTATCGCAATTCACCCCGGAAAAATAATACGCGCCAGCAGGATTATTGAAGCGATCAGATGTTGCGACTACGCCAGTATTTGTACCATTATTACCATTGCCACTTTCATCATTTGCATTGCCATCGAATGTATAGTAGGCAACTAAACCATTCACGGGAACATATGCAGGTAGTTGTGCGAATCCCCTCAGGTACGCTAATGTTGAACACATAAAGACGGCGAAGAAAACTGCTTTTCTCATAGATAGCTTGTTTAACCAAACCAAATATAACCCGACGCCATTATATGTGCAAGCTTTCTGCGTACTTCTCCACCTCCGTACCCACAGCCTTTATCCATTCATTGAAGAGTCCGGCCTCAACAGCACACATCCTTTCTGCCAATACTTCCCAATCTTCACGGAAGTTAACCAGCATCCTGGTCATCTCTTCAAGGTGACCTTCTTCTTCAAGTATTATGGATTTCACGTTCACCTTTTGGTTGTGAGCGGTGAGTACGTCCTGGTAAACTCCATAAAGGCTATCAGCTCTTACTTCTATGGCATAGGTCACCAGCAAGTAGGCTCCGTGGTCTACATCACGGCCTTTCAAACCTATCTCTTCACTTAGGTAACGGCAAGCAGCCACGTCCAGCCGGTGCAGGTATTGATAGGAACTCAGCGGAGCCAGCAGATTCTTAAAGCTATAGTCTGGACAGGCCTCCGCATCTATCTTCCCTATCTGCTTTTTCAGGTAGTACGCATGCCTTGCTTCTTCGGCGGCATGCTTCAATACTATTATATCAGTATGAACAGGATCTTCATAACGCGAGATTTTTCGCGCTCCTGTGTTTTCCATCATCGAGAGGCTGTTCAGCCACTTGCCGTGCAGCTCTGCTGATGGTACTATAATATTGAGAATGTCCTTCAGTTTCTGTGTCGCTTCACTCATGTTCTTACAATGTCATTAATAATTCTTCGATAGCGGCGTATATATACTCAAGGTCTTCGTTGGCGATGCAGTAGGGCGGGAGCAGGTAAATGATATTACCCAGCGGACGCAAAAGTATGTTTCTTTCTATAAAGAACCTGTAAAGTCTGTCCCTTTGTTCGTTAGTGTAAGAAGTAGAGCTACCTGTATTTAACTCAAAAGCAATAATTGTCCCGACCTGCCTTATCTCTTTTACTTTTTCATGCCCTCTTACCTTGTCCGCAAAGGCTGCATGAGTTTGCTCTATCCGCTTCCGGCTCTCAGTACATTCATCCTTAAGCAGTAGGTCCAGGCTGGCAAGTCCGGCTGCACAGGCCAATGGGTTTGCGGTATAAGAATGTCCATGATACAGGGTCTTGCCCCTGTCATCATCATAGAACGCATCAAATATATGCTGACGACAGGAAGTTACGCCCATGGGCATAGTACCACCGGTGAGTCCTTTTGAGAGACATATCATATCGGGCTCGGTAGCTACATTGTCGCATGCAAACAACTTCCCTGTCCTTCCAAATCCTGTCATTACTTCATCGGAAATTATCAGCACCTCATACTCTTTACACAGCCCAAATAACTGTTCAAGCACATCAGCACTGTAGACGCGCATACCTGCGGTTCCCTGTATCAAAGGTTCGGCAATAAATGCCGCCACTTCTTTATTTGCAAGTAGTTGTTTAAGCTCCCCAATACTCTCCTTTCCATCTCCTTCAGGAAAAGAGATGAACGCAACTTCGAACAACTTATCATCGAAAGGCTGTGTGAACATGCTCCTTCCACTCACCGACATAGCCCCGAAGGTATCGCCGTGGTAAGCTCCTTCTATGGCAACTATTTTCTTCTTAGGCCTTCCTTTATTCTCCCAGTATTGCAGTGCCATCTTCAGCGCCACTTCTACTGCGGTAGAACCATTATCAGAATAGAATATCTTCTTCTGTTCTCCGGGAAGTATCTCCAGTAGTCTTTCTGCCAACTCCACTGCAGGCTCGTGCGTAAAGCCAGCAAATATGCTGTGCTCCAGGGTTTGAGCCTGTTCACCCACTTTCCTGGCAATATGCGGATGAGAATGCCCGTGCAGGTTCACCCACCAGGAGGATATTGCATCTATAAATCTATTACCTTCTTCGTCAAACAGGTAAGCACCCTTACCACGCACCACTCCTATAGCCTCCGGCCACAGCTTCATAGGCGTGTAAGGATGCCATATCACTTTACTATCCCGTTCCCTGATGCTACTCATGTCCTGTCTTCTGCCTGAGGGCTGTTTGTATGATCAATGCCTGCTGCGTTATTTTCTCATGTGTAAGTTGATCGAAGCGAGGTATATGTGCAATGATTGGCAAGCCACTGTACTCTTCTATGAACGATTCGGAAGAGTTGTTCTGCTCCCCATTCATTATTATACCCAGCAATTTTATTCCCCTCGCCTTCATCACTTCCACACTCATCAGGGTATGGTTGATGCTACCCAGGTAGTTGTTGGAGATCAGTATCACCGGCAGGTCGTAGTGTTGCACAAAGTCGGCCATGGTAGCGTTGGCAGTCATTGGCGAATGTAATCCACCCGCTGTTTCTACTATCAGTATACGCTCTGTTTTCGGGAAAGGGAAAAGCTTATAGTCTATCTCCACTTTGTCCATATAGGCAGCTACGTGTGGTGACATAGCCTCGGTCAAACGATGCGCCTCAGGATGCACCCTCGCCATTCCATTGCTTAGCAACCTGGCTACCTGTATGGTATCTGAATTATCCAGGTCTCCCGCCTGCACCGGCTTCCAGTAGTCGGCTCCCAGCGCTTCGGCTATCACTGCCGATGCAATGGTCTTACCGACACCGGTATGTATACCTACTATCGCTATCGCTCTCATACTACTCCATTTAAAGTTTGAAATAAGAGGTCTATTTGTTCTTTCGTGTTAAATGCATGCAGGCAGACACGCAGCCTTTCTGAACCCTTTGGTACTGTAGGACTCAGTATAGCATTTACCTGCAAACCTTTGCTCTGTAGCAGTTCCGCAGCCATCCTCGCTTTTTCATTCGATCCCAGGATCAACACCTGTATGGGGCTGCTGCTGTCTTTCCACGCTGCCCTGCTATCCTTTGTCTTTTCTCTAAAATACCGTATCAAATTGTGCAAGTCCTCATTTGAGAAATCCTTACTGCTTAGATACTCGTATGCTTCCCTTACTGCCGAAATATTCTGCGGGGGCAAAGCGGTAGTATATATAAACGGTCTGGCAAAATTAACAAGGAACTGTTTCAGCTTTTCACTCCCCACTACTACAGCTCCATGACAACCTAATGCCTTCCCAAAAGTATGCATGCGAGCGAATACCTTATCCTCAAGTCCCAGCTTCGATACCATCCCCGATCCTCTCTTCCCGAATATCCCTGTAGCATGCGCCTCATCTACTACCATGCTCGCTCCATATTTTTGAGTCAAACTAACTATCTCGTTAAGCGGAGCAGTATCACCATCCATCGAATAAACGGACTCTACCACAACAATTGTAGCTGTATCCTTATGCTGGTCCAGCTTCTTCTCCAATTCTCCCACATCATTGTGAGCGAATTTATATTGCCTGGGTGCGAGGCTCAGCTTGATACCATCTATGATACTGGCATGACAGAGTTCATCATACAGAATGGTCGTATGCCTGTCGGCTATCGAAGAAAGCAGTCCCGTATTTGCATCATATCCTGAGTTAAATAACAATGCCGCTTCTACGCCATGATGTTTCGCAATTATCCTTTCCAGCTCTTCTGTCTCCTTCGCATTGCCCGAAAGCAAACGCGAACCGGTCGAACCCGTTGTTTTATTCCCGACTTGTAAAATATTATTGGTAGCTATTCCAAGGTAATCATTAGAAAAAAAATCAACCGCAGCACGCTCTGTCTTCAGTTTACGTAGATTACCTGCCGCTATGCGTTCCTGTAGTTTGCGTTCTATATATTGTTCCACAGGATCCATATCATTCTATACTTCTTCTAATACTGGCTTATCTGCAAAAGCTGCTTTGGCCGTAAGTCCAAGTATCCTGAACATTTCCATGTCCTCGTTGAACTCCGGATTCGCAGTCGTCAGCAACTTGTCTCCTGCAAAGATCGAGTTGGCACCCGCCAGGAAACACAGAGCCTGCTCAGCCATGGAAAGCTCCAGCCTGCCCGCCGATAAGCGCACTGCCGACTTAGGCATTATTATCCTCGCCGTAGCTATCATTCTTACCAGTTCATCAAAAGGTACTCGCTTATTCCCGGCAAGAGGTGTTCCTTTCACAGGCACCAGCACGTTAATAGGTACTGATTCCGGATGCTTTGGCAGGTTCACCAATGTATGCAGCATCTCCATCCGGTCATCATCCGTTTCACCCAGTCCTATTATACCACCGCTACATACCGAGATGCCGGCGTTGCGCACATGCTCCAGCGTATTCAGCCTGTCATCATATGTACGCGTGGTAATGATCGACTCGTAATGGCTTTCCGATGTATCTATATTATGATTGTACGCGTATAGTCCGGCATCCGCCAGTTTCTGTGCCTGGCTTTCGCTCAGCATACCCAGCGTACAGCAAACTTCCATATCCAGCTTCGTCACTTCTTTCACCATATCCAGCACGCGGTCAAAGTCGCGGTTGTCCCTCACTTCTCTCCACGCAGCTCCCATGCAGAACCTGCTGGCTCCGCCCATTTTGGCGCGCTTTGCATTTTCTACCACCTCATCGGTCTTCATCAGCGCCTGCACTTTTATATCCGTATGGAACCTTGCCGCTTGGGGGCAGTAAGAACAATCCTCGCTGCAGCCACCGGTCTTTATCGATAGAAGACTGCTCACCTGTACTTCACCCACTTTATGGTTACGTGCATGTACACCGCCGGCTTCCATTACCAGCGCCATCAGCGGCTTTTCATATATCTCCTTTATTTCTTCTAAACTCCAGTCGTGACGAATTCCTGACATATATCCTTGTTTGGGAGGGCTAAAATATACCTATTGACCATATCCAGCAAATAGGTGGTTTATTGCATATTTATTTACAATCAATTGACGGTTAAAGCTCAGCTTACACCCATTAATTATTTGTATTTTCGCCATCTTATTTTTTCAGAAATAAATAGCTAATCAATAATATGAATTTTATCAAATCCGCCTTACTGGTAGCGGCACTGGCATTTTCTGTGTCAGGCGTGGCCCAGGGCAAGCATGAATGGGAAGAGGGTACTTCGGGAAAGTATAAGTACAAATATGTTACTAACGATCCTATGCAGGCCCGTTTCTACACGCTCGATAATGGCCTGACGGTTATCCTCAGCCCGATAAAGAAAGATCCGCGAATGCAGGTTTATATTGCCACTAAAGCCGGCAGCAAAACAGATCCTGCAGACCACACTGGCCTGGCGCACTACCTCGAGCATATGCTCTTTAAAGGCACCACGAAATATGGTTCCCTGGACTGGAGCAAGGAAAAACCGCTGCTCGATCAGATTGAAAAGCTGTACGAGGAATACAATGTGGCCCCGGCTGCCAGGCGTCCTGCTCTTTATCATATCATCGATTCTGTTTCAGGTGTTGCTTCTAAATATTCTATAGCTAACGAATACGACAAGCTGATGTCTTCAATTGGAGCACAAGGCACTAATGCGTTTACTTCCTTTGAGCAAACGGTCTATACAGAAGACATTCCGGCAAATACAATCGACAAATTTCTAAAGATCCAGGCCGACAGATTTACCGATCCTGTATTTCGCATTTTTCATACAGAGTTGGAGGCAGTATATGAGGAGAAGAACCGAACCCTGGACAACGATGGCAGAAAGGCGAACGAACTGCTGATGTCTAACCTGTTCCTGAATCACAACTATGGCAAGCAAACAACAATAGGCACTATCGAACACCTGAAGAGTCCTTCGCTCACTGCGATCCGTCGATATTTCGAAACATACTATGTCCCGAACAATATGGGAGTTATTATCTCCGGCGATTTCGATCCTGAAGAAATGATCAAGAAGGTAGATGCCGAATTTGGTCGCATGAAAAAGAAACCTGTCCCTGCCTATACTTTCCAACCGGAAACGCCCCTCACCAGCCCTGTGGTAAAAGAAGTTGTTGGCCCGGATGCTGAGTCCGTGTCAATGGCTTACCGTTTGCCCGGCGTTCATTCTAAGGACGCAGTACTGGCTGATCTCGTTGGCCAAATTCTCTCCAACGGCCGCGCAGGTCTTATAGACCTCAACCTGGTGAAAAAACAAAAAATGCTGAAGGCATCCGCAGGTGCACAAATTCTGGTAGACCATGGCTTCATGTACCTCCAGGGCTCACCTACCAGCGGCCAGACCTTAGAGGAAGTAAGAGATTTGATGCTCGGCGAAGTGCGCAACCTGAAGAAAGGCAACTTTGACAATGACCTTATTCTTTCTATTGTCAACAACATGAAAAAATACCTCATGAGGCAAACAGAAAGCTACAATTCAAGGGCCTCTATCCTCATGAGCGCTTTCACAGGTGAAGAAGACTGGAAGACCGACGTGGAGTATATAGAACTGATGTCTAAGTATACTAAACAGGATATTGTTGATTTCGCCAACAGGTACCTGGGCGATAACTACGTAGCCGTCTTCAAGCGCAAGGGCGAGGACAAGAATACACTGAAAGTGGAGAAACCACCGATTACTCCCGTAGAGACAAACGCAGGCAAAGAGTCAGAATACGTGAAGATGATGAACGCTATGCCTGTGTCTAAACTGCAGCCTGTATGGGTTGATTATAGTAAAGACATGCAACGTGGCAAGTCAGGACCTGCTGAAGTACTTTATGTAAAGAACAGCACCAATGGCCTTTTCCGCATGAGCTACCGGTTCAATTTAGGTAACTGGAATGATAAAAAACTAGCCGTGGCAGCCCAGTACCTCCAGTTCCTCGGTACTGATAAAATGAGTTCCGAAGATATCTCTAAAGAATTCTACAAGTTAGCTTGCAGTTTCAGTGTAAATACTTCTAACGAATTCACTACCGTAACCATCGAGGGCCTGGATGAGAATTTTGAAAGCGCTGTTACCCTTTTTGAGGGCCTGGTTAACAATTGTAAATCAGACGAACAGGCACTTGCCTCACTCAAAGGTCGCCTTGCTAAGGCCCGTTCCGATGCAAAAAACAATAAGGGTGCCATCATGCAAGGGCTCATTAGCTATGCACGCTACGGCTCCGCCAATCCGTTCAATAATGTCCTGAGTAATGACGAACTCAAAAACCTTAAAGGTGAAGAATTAGTCGATCTGTTGCATTCGCTTAAGTCATACGAGCACCGCATCATTTATTACGGCCCAAGGGATCTGAATACGCTTACTTCAACGCTCACCGACAGGAGAGCACTACCTGCCACATTCAAGTCTGTCCCGATGGCTAAGAAATTTGACTACTCAAAACAATCTCAGACAGAAGTTCTCTTTGCCGACTACGATATGGTTCAGAGCGAGATACGATGGGTACGCAATATCTCTGGCTACAATCCTGAGCAGCAGCCGGTGATTGACATCTTCAACAACTACTTTGGCGGCGGCATGGGTACTATCGTATTCCAGACCATCCGTGAAAGCAAGGCTCTTGCGTACTCTACCAGCGCCTATGTGGTAACTCCTGAAAAGCGCGAAGACCCTTACTATATATCTGCCTACGTAGGTTGCCAGGCTGATAAATTCAAGGAATCTATCGCAGCCATGAACGAGCTACTGAGCGACCTGCCTTCCGTAGAGAATAATATCATCAATGCGCGTACCGGGATCAAAAAAGACATCGAAACCGAACGCATTTCCGAAGACGGCATCATTTACAACTACCTCGCCGCAGAACGCAAGGGACTGAAAAATGATATCCGGCAGATGATCTACGAAAAGGCAGACAACATCAATTACTCTACCCTTTCGCAGTTCCACAAAGACAATATGTCTAAAAAGCCATACACTTACTGTGTATTGGCTTCTGAAAAGAAAATAAACTCAGCAGATATGCAACAAATAGGCAAGGTGAAGAAACTCAGCCTTGAGGAAATATTCGGCTACTAGTCTTAATCTTTTTTTAAAAAAATGCCCGTGGGTTTCCTCGGGCATTTTTTTGCTATTAATTAACTACTGATTAATATCCAACCCACTTATTTTAAGCAGATGGGCGACTAACTTTTTCTCCCCAAATTCCGTCTATCCGAATGCAACGCAGAACCGTGTTGTTTAGTATGAATATTTACTTTTTTAACATTATTTTTCCGTATTTTACTTAATATTTAATACCTATAATATATGTCATCATCATGCCGCCGCATATTGCTTGCGCTTTTGGTACTTTTACCTGCTCTATCAAAGGCACAGGTAACTGCAAGTTTTACGGCAGACTATTACCAGGGTTGCGACCCACACATCGTGTCCTTTACCAACACCTCCACGGGAGCCATCTCTTATAGCTGGAACCTCGGTAATAGTACTATCACAAGTATTGCTAACCCTCAAACCAGCTATATAGGCGCCGGCACTTACACCGTTACACTTACTGCTTATGGTGCCAACAATACTACCAGCACAGCTACTGCTACTATCACAGTTTTACCCTCGCCTTCAGTGGCATTCACGGCAAGTCCTACAGCGGGTTGTCCCGGCACTACAGTACAGTTCACCGATCAATCCGTTTTAAATGTTGCCGGCTCAGGCTCTTACCAATGGGATTTCGGTGACGGTAGTCCCCTTTCCAATACCCAGAACACCTCTCATATTTACGGAGCTCCGGGCTTTTACAATGTCAGCCTTTTTGTAACCAACTCGCAGGGCTGTGTCGGCAACCTTGTCCAGAATTCCTATATCAATATCTACACACCTCCTGCCATTAACATCACTGCTAATACTACCTTTTTCTGTAGCGCGCCTGCCACAGCAGTTTTCATCAATAACACCACTGGTACTCAGCCCATCACTTACCAGTGGGACTTTGGCGATGGCCAGCAGGGCTCGGGCACTGCACCCACACACACTTATTCCAATACCGGCACTTATAACGTTACGGTAATCGCTACAGATGGCAACGGCTGTAAGGATACCATGGTCTACAACAACTTCATCAATGTAACTACCATAAACGCCAACTTTACCGCCCCTGACAGCGCCTGCATTTTCAACGCAGTAACCATTACCAATACGTCTTCCACTCACCAGTCCCGGACCTGGGATTTCGGTGATGGCATAGGCACTTCTACCCAAACAAGCCCCACTTACACTTACACTACGGCAGGCACCTATAATGTGACGTTGATCATTCAGAACGGTCCTTGTATTGATACTATTATCAAGCCTATTGTTGTTCTACCTCAGCCGCCTTCAGATTTCACAATAAATCCGGGCATAGCCTGTCCGCCTCCATCTGCTTTGCAATTCACCAGTTCTGCTCCTCCGGGCTCCACTTATTGGTGGGACTTCGGCGGCGGTACCTCTACTGCTCAGAATCCCACTTACACATACACATCTACCGGTATTAAAACCATTACCCTGGTGGTTACTACGCCTTTCGGCTGTATGGATACCATTGTACACACCGACACTATCTACAATAGTGTCCTTGAGATAAATGCCACGCCCGATTCAGGTTGTGCTCCCTTAGATGTCGCGTTCACTTTAAGTCACCTGACCAACGTTCC
>CAMPKR010000017.1 GCA_946887345.1 uncultured Bacteroidota bacterium
TCTCCAGGTTATTCGGCGGCGGTAAATAATTATTCATTATAAAAACTAAAAAACAAGGACTATGAACAGGTTTCTGACAGGGGCATTACTTGGCCTGGTAGCGGGACTATTGATTGCTCCGCAAAAAGGCGAAGATTTGAGAGAAGACATCGTTGATGCTGCCGACAGGTGGAAGGATAAATTTAATCGCATGGTTGGCCGGGCTGAAACAAACCTGGAGGACCTGAAAGGTTTACTTGATCGCGAGGTTGATGGACTGAGCGAAGATGTTCGCCACCGTATCCTTACCATCATCGACGAAGCTGAAGAAATGGCTTATAATGCAAAGACCCAGCTGAGCGGGGGAATAGCGTAATTAGTTGATTTGTTACTAGTTTACTAGTTGATTAGTCCCGGCCTGTCCGGGACTTTTTAGTAGTATAAGTTGAAGTCGCCGGCCATATCTATATAAGTGGAGCTACCGCTGGCCACCGCGCCAAAGTTGAAATAACCTGATACCTGGCCGTTTGCATCGCTTTCTATGGTTACGTTGCCGGTGCTGGCAGTATACTGGTACCCGTCTACATCGAGGTAATGTATTTGTGCAGGGCTGCTGACGGCATAGCTGCCGAGACCATTGTACGGGTAGATGGTAATTTCCAATGCTGAGCCATTAGGCCCTTCTCCGTAAAGCCTGAGAGTGAAATTATTATAAGAGGCATAGCCGCTCAATGCAGACCAGGTATAGCCATTGATGGTAGCGTCTATGATGCCGTAAGTTTGAGTATTACCGTTGCCATACAGATTACGGTCTTTATCGCAGGACAAGAATAGGGTGGAGATGAGTACGAAGAGTGTTAGTGACGTTTTCATAGCTATTTAGCTTTAAGGATATGGAAGTTCCCATTTTTTACCGCGACAGTGTCTACAATTGGGTCATGATAAGCATTGAACTCAAAACTACCATTGATCGAGTCTTTATCGTCAAATGAGATGGTAATGCTACCACCTACTATCTTATGTTCGGTGTTGTATCCTTTAACGGCATGGCTATACACGCTTTTGTTTATATCAGGCATGTTGTAAGTGCCGGGACCAAGGTAATTTTTTATGATCAGGCTGACGCAATGGCTTATACCCACACTGCCATCTGTATAACCAGTACAACCGTAGATAATTAATAACGAATCCTTCGGGTCAATTCCAATGCTTTGGTTCTGTGGCTTCCATATACCGGAATATTCCGAAATAGAAGCCATCATATAGCTTGTGTCTGTTTGCGCCACATTTGATACTCGTGCATTTTTTTTGCAGGAGATAAATAAGGGTAGGGTGAGTAGGAAAGGAAGTAACCTTTTCATACCTTAAAGTTAGAACTTCTGCAGCAAAACATTGGCGGTAGCCACTACGCCTTCCTCGCGGCCTATAAAGCTGAGTTTTTCAGTAGTGGTAGCCTTAATGGAGACTTCGTCTTTGGTTAGACTGAGTATGGAAGCGATGGCTAGCTGCATTTGCTCTATATAAGGGCCAATCTTAGGTGCCTGGAGGAGTAGAGTGGAGTCCACATTTACTACGGAGTATCCTTTTTCGTGAATGAGTGTATAGCAGCGTTGCAGGAGCACTTTGCTATCGATGCCCTTGTAAGTGGCATCAGTATCAGGGAAGTGTTTGCCTATGTCGCCAAGTGCGAGGGCTCCCAACATAGCGTCGCAGATAGCGTGAAGCAGCACATCAGCGTCAGAGTGACCTACTGCGCCCTTACTATGCGGTATCAATACGCCACCCAGCCACAGTTCGCGGCCCTCAGCCAATTGATGAAAATCTATTCCTTGTCCGATCCTGTACATGTGTGTAAAGTAAAAAGCAAAAATTTAAAAGCAAAAAAATGAAAGCCGTCATTTTCGTGACGGCTTCAAGTATCTATCTCCAGATATTCAAGTCAAAATCATCTGCATTTTCTTCAGCATCCTCGTAGCCTGCGTCCATGTGGCGGAGAATACCCATGGCAGGGTCGTTGTGCAATACGCGGCGCAGCCTGTTAGCAGCATCTTCTGTACCATCAGCTACTACCACCATACCTGCATGCAGCGAGTAGCCCATGCCCACACCACCACCATGGTGGAACGATACCCAGCTGGCGCCGCCTGCGGTGTTGATAAGTGCATTCAGTATTGGCCAGTCGGCAACAGCATCAGATCCGTCTTTCATTGCTTCGGTTTCACGATTTGGTGAGGCTACAGAACCACAATCAAGGTGATCGCGGCCAATAACGATCGGTGCTTTTACTTTACCGCTTTTTACGAGGTCGTTGAAGAGCAGACCTGCTTTCTCACGTTCTCCCATACCCAGCCAGCAGATGCGAGCCGGCAGTCCCTGGAAGGCTATCTTATCTTTGGCCATATCCAGCCAGCGGTGCAGGCCTTTATTGTCTGGAAAAAGTTCTTTCAGAGCCTTATCGGTAGTATAAATGTCTTCAGGGTCACCGCTTAATGCCACCCATCTGAACGGACCTTTGCCTTCGCAAAAAAGTGGGCGAATATAGGCAGGCACAAAGCCCGGGAAGTCGAATGCATTTTCCACTCCGCGTTTATCGTGCGCTTGACCTCGGAGGTTGTTGCCATAATCGAAAGTGATGGCGCCGCGCTTTTGGAGTTCCAGCATCTGCCTTACGTGCTTCGCCATGGTGTCCAGCGAACGCTTGATGTATTCATTGGGATCGGAACTACGCAGTGTATTTGCTTCAGGAACGCTCAAGCCTTCAGGAAAATAGCCGATCAGCTCATCATGAGCTGAGGTCTGGTCAGTAAGGGTATCAGGAACGATATTCTTATCGATCAGCCTTTGCAGCAGATCAACCGCATTGCAACAAACGCCTATAGATACTGCTTCACCTTTTTTCTTTGCTTCCAGCGACCATTCTATCGCCTCCTCTATATCGTGTGTGTATTTATCTATGTAGCGGGTCTCTACGCGTTTTTTAATGCGCCATTCTTCCATTTCAGCTGCCAGGCAAACACCTTCGTTCATGGTGATGGCCAAAGGCTGAGCGCCACCCATACCGCCAAGACCTGCAGTGACATTCAGCGTACCCTTCAGGCTACCATTATAATGTTTGTTAGCAAGAGAAAGATAGGTTTCGTAAGTACCCTGAACGATACCCTGCGAGCCTATATATATCCAGCTGCCGGCTGTCATCTGGCCATACATCATCAGTCCCTTGGCCTCCAGTTCACGGAAGTGTTCCCAGTTAGCCCATTTTCCAACGAGGTTAGAATTAGCAATGAGTACCCTTGGCGCATCCTTATGCGAACGGAGTATGCCCACCGGTTTGCCCGACTGCACCATCAGTGTCTCGTCCTCGTTCAGTTCCTTCAGGCATTCCAGTATTTTATCAAAGCTCTTCCAGTTGCGTGCAGCTTTGCCGATACCGCCATATACCACCAGGTCTTCCGGGCGCTCTGCCACTTCAGGGTCCAGGTTGTTCTGCAGCATGCGGAAGGCTGCTTCTGTTATCCAGTTCCTGCAATTCAGTTCATTACCGCGAGGCGAGCGGATGATGCGTTGTGTAGATATTGTTGAATCTGACATAGCTTAATTAGGCCCCCAACCCCCTAAAGGGGGCTCCCGGTATTTGCAAGGTCCGGGGGATTGTTTTTTATGAAATTTTCAATAGCACTGGTAACAACCTCTAGTTGATCCATTACTTGTTTATCTGTGAATCTCAAAAACGTAATGTTGGCACCTTCTAAAGTCTTTTGTGGTTCTTTATCATACTCCGCAACATCTTTATCCTGATGCAGTCACCGTCTACTTCAATTGCGAGTTTCAGTGAGTGACAATAAAAATCAACTACAAACGCAAATAAAGGATGCTGTCTTCTGAACTTATGACCCAAAGGCTTCGCTCGCAGATATTCCCAAAGCACTTTCTCAGATGCGGTTTGACTATTTCTAAGAACTTCAGCTCTCTGAAAGATCACTTTGCTCGCCCCTAAAAACATTTTTTCTGTGTTCTTCATTGCATTTTATTAAGCTTTGTCCCCCTTTAGGGGATAGGGGTCTCTCGCAGCGGACTACAGCGTTCCTATCTGCTGTGGCACAGGTGGCAGATGCTCCAGCGCAGCAGCAAGCTTAGCTTCCATTTCCGCAGCATTTATCTCTTCTTTTACGAAGCGCTTGCCGGTAACGTGTTCGTATAGCTCTATGTAACGGTCAGAGATGCTGTTGATCACCTCGTCGGTCATCTCAGGTATCTGCTGTCCTTCTTTGCCCTGGAAGCCATTCTCCATCAGCCATTCTCGAACGAACTCCTTAGAGAGTTGTTTTTGGGCTTCACCCTTTGCCTGGCGCTCTTCAAAACCTTCCAGGTAGAAATAGCGGGAAGAGTCCGGCGTGTGTATCTCATCTATCAGGTAGATGGTATCACCTATGCGGCCGAACTCATACTTGGTATCCACCAGCATCAGCCCGCGTTCTTTAGCTATCTGGCGGCCACGCTCAAATATGGCAAGCGTATATTTTTCCAGTTGTTCGTATTCTTTTTCAGGTATCAGGCCGCTGCTGATGATCTCTTCGCGTGAGATATCTTCGTCATGTCCTTCGTGAGCCTTAGTAGTAGGCGTAATGATAGGTGCATCGAACATATCGTTCTCTTTCAGACCTTCAGGCAGTGGTACACCACAGAGTTCGCGCTTGCCGCTCTTATATGTGCGCCATGCATGACCTGTGAGGTGATTACGAACTACCATCTCGATGGGATAAGTCTCACACTTATAACCAACAGTTGCATTAGGCAGAGGAGTGTTGATCATCCAGTTAGGCAGTATGTCCCTGGTTGCATCCAGGAACTGGGCTGCTATCTGGTTCAGCACCTGCCCTTTGTATGGAATGGGGCGGGGCAGTACCACATCGAAAGCTGAGATACGGTCGCTTACCACCATTGCTAAATATTTGTCGGCGATGGTATATACGTCGCGCACCTTTCCTTTATAAAAATTGGTCTGGTTGGGGAGATTGAGTTGGGACATATTGCGTTATTGTTTTTATTAAATTATTGGGCTGTAAAATTAAGTAAAACGCCTCCGAACGGAGGCGCTTTTTTATTACAATCTTGCTTTTACACTAGCTATATCCGCCAGGCGCTTTTCTGCTATGCGGATCGCGGCTGCCTGTGTGTGGATACTTTCCTTCTCTGCCAGTTCAAATATCTCCAGCGTGCGGTCGTATATCTTCTCTACATTGCCCATCACGCGTTCGCGGTTATATCCGTCCAGCTCGGCACCTACATTGATCAGACCACCGGCATTGATCAGGAAGTCAGGGGCATAAAGGATGCCCTTCTTTATCAGCATTGGTCCGTGCTCGTTCTCAACGGCTAACTGGTTGTTGGCAGCGCCGGCTATTATCGGGCACTTCATGGCTTCAATGCTTTCGGTGTTTATGGTCGCACCCAATGCGCAGGGAGCATAGATGTCGATCTCCGTTTCAAATATCTTGGAGCCTTCCACTACTTCTACCGCACGGAATTTCTCTACAGTTTCTTTTATTCTTGTTTCGTTAATATCTGATATATAAACCTTTGCGCCTGCTTCTACCAGGTGTCCTACAAGGTACTGACCCACGTGGCCCACACCCTGCACCAACACTTTCTTTCCGGAAAGGCTGTCACTGCCCCAGGCTTTCTTTGCAGAGGCTTTCATGCCTATGAACACTCCATAAGCTGTAAACGGTGAGGGGTCACCACTGCCACCCATGTATTCGGGTACACCTGTTACAGACTTTGTTTCCATGGATATGTATTCCATGTCCTTGGCTGAGGTGTTTACATCTTCGGCAGTAATATATTTGCCGTTCAGGCTGTTGACGAACTTGCCGTAGCGGCGCCAAAGGGCTTCAGATTTCACTTTTGCTGCATCTCCTATTATTACCGCCTTACCGCCACCCAGGTTCAGTCCGCTGATGGCAGCTTTGTAAGTCATGCCGCGGCTGAGGCGCAGTGCGTCTATAATACCTTCTGAATGGCTGTTATAGTTCCAGAGGCGGGTACCGCCAAGGGCCGGACCAAGGGTAGTATTGTGAATGGCTATTATTGCGTTCAGGCCGGAATGGGGGTCATGGCAGAATACCACTTGCTCGTGACCCATTTCCCGCATCAGGTCAAATACAGATTGCTGCATGGATGTGCTTTTTTAAACAGGCTGCAAACCTAAGCAAAAAACCCACATTTCCCAGTCCTCAGAACAGCATGGCATTGACATTAAATTTAATATTTCATATGTTTATGTTATAAAACACGAAATATGAAAAAAGCTCTTTCAGTAGTCTTGTTTCTTTCGGGCACCATGCCCATATTCCTGGGTATCATGTGCCTGGTTGCATATCCCTCAGCATTGGAAATGCTGAAGCTATCTGACTCGCCCGATGTCTTCCAGGCCGTAACACTTTTCGGGGTTTGTCTTATCCCCTTGGGTATCATTCAGTACCTGGCAGGATACTGGACCTGGAAAAATATCTGGCAGGGAATAGTGTTGGCTCGCTACAGCGGACTTCTAATATTATTGGATGGCTTTTTGCTTTATACCATCCTCAGCCGCCCCGACTTGGGAGTGCCTGATATGGCGAAGGGACTACTGATAACTATCCTCTCTTTCCTGTGTAAGAAGAACTAGTTCGCTACTTTTTCTCCATATGCTTTTCTATCCGTGTATCGGGTATGAACCATATTGCCGCTACGAAAACAAAAATGCCAAGGCTTATCCAGGTATACATGAAGGCAGTAATGATGGCAACTATGTAAAGCACCAGGGATAGTTTCTCTTTTCTACCATCACCTACTGCTGCCTGTAGTTCAGGGTTGCCGTGGGGATGTTTTACCAATTGGGTATAAAGGATACTATAGGCTATAGCACACATTAGTAACACGACGCCATATAATACTACCGGCCAGGTAGTAAAATTGTTCTCGCCCATCCAGTCTGTAGCGAAAGGAATGAGCGAGAGCCAGAAAAGTAAATTAAGATTTGCCCAGAGCGACATGCCACCAACTGATTTCACCATTTGCATCATGTGGTGGTGGTTGTTCCAATAGATGCCTACGAAAATAAAGCTAAGCAGATAGCACACGAATTTAGGGATGAGTGGGACGAGGTCGTTGAGGTTCGAGCCTTTTGGTGCTTCAAGGCTAAGTACCATAATGGTAATAATAATTGCGATAACCCCATCGCTGAATGCTTCAAGTCTGCCCTTGTTCATAAAAGAGAATTGGATCGTATCCCAAGATACGACCCAACTAAGATTAGCCAAGTACAAAATTTATCGGGAGAGTAAAGAATACTTTTACGGCTTTGCCATTTTGCTTGCCTGGTCTCCATTTAGGCATGCCTTTTATCACGCGGATGGCTTCCTCTTCGCAGCCGGAGCCAATACCTTTCATTACAGTAAGGTTGCTGACAGAGCCATCTTCGTTCACCACAAAGCGTATTACAACGCGACCTTTTGTGCCGCTTTCCCTGGCCATTGGCGGGTATTGAATATTGTTAGCCAGGTATTTATTCACATCGCCATCAAAAGCGGGCATTTGTTCTACATAGCTCACTATTTCGTCTTTCGCTTTCGGAGCTTCTATTATGCCTGTGGGCTCTGTGCCGGCGATGCCTGTGCCTGGTTCTGTTGAAGTCGCCGGACCAATACCGTTGGGGTCGCCATCAGAATTGACTGTTCCCGGTTCTTTATTAGCCAGGTCATCTATAGTTGTCTGTGGTTCTGTCACCAGCGGATCTTCAACGATGCGCGGAGTGGTAAAGCTAGCAGTTGGTGCAGCGGGTGGAGGAGCTGCTGCAGGTGGGGGTACTTCTACCGGCGGCTTTGGTATTTCGACCTCTACCGAACTGAGATCGGTAGCCGTAATAACGGGTGCGTTGATGTTGTCAGTTGTTCTGAACCTGGATGCGAAAGCATGCCCGCCTATCATTAGCAGGAGTGCGGAAAGCACTAAGAAGGTGGAGCGTGTTGCGCGCTGACTGTAGTTTTTACGAAGCTCGTAAGCACCGTAGTTTTTGTTCCTGCCATCAAATATGATGTCCAGGTGATTTGCTGTAAGAATTGATCGGGATTCCATAGTTTTCTATTTACTATAAAAACGTTCGTCATTTTATTTTCCATAAGTTTTTACAAAGAATTTTTTGCCAGCCAGTATACTTCTTCTTTGCTTATGTCATCTATGGCGTAGTAGAGTACTTGCAGGATGTTCATTTAGACACATCCGGATACTTTTTCCACACAATTCGTTAATTTTAGAGAGAGCCATATGCAATTTGCCATTGCTCGCGTTTTCATCACAATATTGGTATCATGAAAAGATCTCCATTCATAAGAGCAGCTACGCTTTGCTGCTTCATCGGTTTGCTTGCTTTGTTCCTGATGTACCGCACGGGTAGGCTGGATACCTATATCTACAACGATGAGACAGCCTGGCAGACTAGTCCCAACGGTGGCCCGCTGCACAGAAGCAAGGAAGATAGTATTAAGCATCGGCGTGATTCACTGAAGAAGGTTCGTATGTCATCTTCCAAGTCTGGCGTGGTGACTGATGATGTCCATATGTACAGCTCCAAATCCGGAGCGGTTTTTACCCCGCGTGTGGAGGCTGATAGCACAAAATCAGATACTTCTAAATCAAAAGCGTCAAAACAGAAATGAAGTACCTGGATCTGTTACTAGCCGCAGGGGCCAGTATTCTTTTCCTGGCATTGGTATTTATACCCATGGAAAAGGTGTTTCCTGCAAAGCCGGGGCAGAAAGTTTTTCGTAAAGGTTGGCTGCTTGATTTTTGCTATTTCTTCGGACAGTACTTACTTTGGTCAGGGCTGGTTTTATTTGCATTGGATCATTTCAGTTACTTGCTGGATGACATTGTTCCGCAAAAGTTCAGAACCACAGTGCATCAGCAGCCAATTTGGCTACAGGCTTTTGAAGTACTTTTCTTAAGCGATATGCTGATATACTGGGGTCATCGCTTGCAGCACAAAGTGGATTTTCTCTGGAGATTTCATAAGGTACATCATAGCTCCGAGCATCTCGACTGGCTGGCCGCTCACAGGGAGCATCCATTGGATTCTATTTATACAGTAGGTATCATTAATCTGCCTGCTTTCATCCTCGGTTTTGATCTGAGCAGTATTGTAGCCATTGTAGCCTTTCGTGGTATCTGGGCTATCTATATTCATTCCAATGTCCGACTCAATATCGGACCGCTACGTAAACTGATAGGCTCACCCGAGCTCCATCACTGGCATCATGATATAGAGCGTGACCGCGGCAACTACGCCAATGTATCACCGCTGATGGATATTATCTTCGGTACTTATACCTGCCCCGATAAAGAGCCGGAACAGTTTGGTATTAAAGAGCAGTTCCCGAAGAATTATGTAGGCCAGATGATGAGACCATTGTTGCCCAGGGAGTCGAAGCTCAATATAAAGAGGGTGAGCGAGATACCTCCGGACAATTATTAATGGCATGAAATTTCATAGCTGTTTAGCTTAAAAAGCTATAGTATGAAATTGATGAAAATTACTATTACAATGCTGCTTTCTATGGCCATGCTGAGTAGTTGCAAAACGACCTACATTAAGAAATTTCACAAAGAAGCTAAGAAGGAAGTAGGAACAGCAAAGATCAGGCTGAAGAAGGATACCGTCAGGGTAGTTTATCCCGAAATTTCCATGTTCGACTTTAATAAGGATGAGATAAAACCTGAAGCTAAAACATCGCTTACGGGTCTGGGTGTTATTTTGAAGAAATACGACAAGATAGATTTTATCATTAATGGGTATACGGACAATGTCGGTACTGATGATGTGAACCAGTCTTTATCTCAAAGAAGGGCTGATGCTGCAAAATCACTGTTTGAATCCAATGGTGTGAGTGGCGGCAGGATGCAGACCAATGGCAAGGGTGCCGCCAGCCCTATAGAGCCTAATACCACCGAAGAAGGCAAGGCAGCCAACAGGCGTGTGGAACTGCTTTTGTATGAGCGCAAATGATCTTCAATGAAAAGGAGGCGCTTAGGCGCTTCCTTTTCATTATAAGTATAAATTTAACCATTCAACACTAAGGGTTAAGTCTTTCGCTCATCCTTCCACTCATCCCTATGCTTCCGCAACGGGTGATCCTTAGATTTATTAAAGACCATGGTGCCGTTCTCGCGGCCCGAACGCCTGGCGCGTTGCTCGTCAGCAGGTAAGTGCATTTCTTCCCGGCAGTCGGCAGAGCAGCAGCCTTCATATTTAGCGGCACATTCCTCGCACTGTATAAAAAGCAGGTGGCAGCCGTCGTTCTTGCAGTTGGTATGTGTATCGCAGGGCTTGCCGCAGATGTGGCACTCGGAAAGGACATCCTCTGTAATGCGCTCACCAAGGCGGTCGTCGAAGACAAAGTTCTTCCCCTTGAATTTTAAGGGTAGCCCCTGTTCCTTAGCCTTACGTGCATATTCTATTATCCCTCCTTCCACATGAAAGACATTCTTAAAACCATTGTGCAGCATGTAGGCAGATGCCTTTTCACAGCGGATGCCGCCGGTGCAATACATAATGATGTTCTTGTCCTTCTGGTCTTTCAGCATGTCCACAGCCATGGGCAGTTGGTCGCGGAAGGTGTCAGAGGGAATTTCTATAGCATTTTCAAAATGGCCCACTTCGTACTCGTAGTGATTGCGCATATCTACTATTATGGTATCAGGTTGTTCGGAGAGTTCGTTGTATTGTGCTGCATTTACATATCGGCCTTTGTTGGCCATATCGAAACTGGGATCATCAATGCCGTCTGCCACTATTTTAGGGCGCACCTTTATCTTTAGTACCCAGAATGATTTGCCATCATCGTCTACTGCTATATTGAGGCGTATGCCGTTCAGTTCAGGGGCAGCATCGTACAAGGATTCTTTGAAAGCTTCAAAATTTCCCTGCGGCACACTGATCTGCGCGTTGATCCCTTCTTCAGCTACATATATCCTTCCGAAGACCCTGAGGGCTTCAAATTTGATATATAGCTCATCGCGGAATTTTGCAGGATCTGCAATATGGAAATACTGGTAAAAGGAAACTGTGGTGCGCGGCTCGGTTTCGGCCAGCATGCGCTGCTTCAGTTCCTCATTGTTCACGCGGTTGTGTAACACTGGCATGGTGTACGTTCCTGTTTTATAAATGAGAAAGCGCAAAGTTAGGGCAATTTCTCAATCACAAAAGCGTTATACAGTATCTTTAACACTACTATGAGGCTGATCTTCATCATTTTGCTTGCCCTTTTCTCCTTTCCTGCAAAGGCTCAACGCTTATCTCAAAGAGACACAATCACTGATGTGTACAGGGGCGTATTGCCCTGTGCTGACTGTATAGGTATAGACACCAAACTTGTCCTGATCCATGAACGATTTGCCGGGATGGGCAGCTTTGTGCTGACCGAGACCTATATGTATCGCGGGGACACGGTAAGGTTGATGGAAACTAAGGGGGAGTGGACGCATCATCGAGGTTCTGCGGCTGATCGAAATCACACAGTGGTAGAGTTGTTCCACAATACCGGCGATCAGTTCCGCTATTACCTGCTGCAGAAGGATAATAACCTGAAAATGCTGGATAAAGAACTGAAGGAGATCAACAGCGAGGCAAATTATGTTCTCAAAAGGGAAAACTAAGCCCTATAACCATCTTAGAGGATTACGCTTGCTTAGCCACACGTAGCGCTTCATATTCAGCCAGAAGGCCAGTATCATATAGATGATAATAGGGGAACCCATGGTAAGGAAGGAAATATCGATAAACCATAGCCTGATGCGGGAGGTAGCTACTCCCATGCGTTCGCCAATGGCGGAACACACTCCAAAGGCCTGCCACTCTATAAATCCCTTCATTTCCAATAAACGACTATGCATATCTCAATAGTTTCCAATGCAAAATTTACCAATTTTAATCGAAATCGCAAATTCAAATTTACCTACAGGGTCAAATATTTGCTAAATTTTTTCTAACAGTTTGCTGCCTTTCTTCGTCTGTACTGGAAACGTCTATTTTCCGGTAGATTATAATAGAAGTTTGTATGGTTAATGTATAAGCCGTCCCGACCAACGTCGGGACGCTTTTCTATTAAAGTGTCTTACTTTGTATCAATGCTGCGAGTTGTGGATATACTGTTGAGTTTTGCTCACCTGGCCTTGATAGGTTTTAATCTTACGGGCTGGATATGGCGGCGTACACTTAAATGGCACCTCCTTTGTGTAGTACTTACGGGGGCTTCGTGGTTGCTGCTGGGTATATGGTTTGGGCTGGGATATTGTCCGCTCACCGACTGGCAATGGGATGTGAAAGCCAAACTTGGAGCAACCAACCTTCCCAATTCCTTTATCACCTGGTTTGCGGAAAAGCTAAGCGGAACGGATATCAGCGATTCTTTGGTGGATACGCTTACAGCTGTAGTATTTGCCCTGGTTGCTGCATTGTCGGTTTATAGAAACTTCTTCAGGAAGAAGACTACCTGAAGTTCCTTCCGCCGGGGAATATCTCTGCCTGTATTACTTTCTTTACTCTTACATCCCTGTTTTTTGAATTGACAAGGGCATCATTTGTTTCATCGGCACGGGCCAATGTCTGCACAGGCGGGTCGCTGTTTTCTGTATCGCTGAGTTGCTGCAATAAGCCTGATAAATTGTAACAGTGCTTTACTACTACATGTATCACTTCACCTTCTATCTGTAGCTTACCCTCCACCATCAGCAGCTTCGACCGGATAATTTCTTTCCGGTACTGGTCAAAAAGTTTCTGGAAGACTACAAGGTTGGCATTGCC
The DNA here is from genome assembly GCA_946887345.1 of uncultured Bacteroidota bacterium. Next base: position 12,818 of record CAMPKR010000017.1, read on the forward strand.
TGTTTCGTCTTCAATAGTAATGAAGCAGATGCCGCTGGCTGTGCCGGGTCTTTGTCTTACCAGTACCAGCCCTGCTACGCGAACGTGCATGCCGTCTTTCATGTTTTTCAGTTCATCGGCAGCTAAGACCTTCATCTGCTTTAATTTTTCTCTTACAAAGCTTACCGGGTGGGCTTTTAGGGAAAGAGCCATAGAGCTGTAGTCCTGCAGTACGTGTTCTGAGAGGCTCATAAGTGGAAGCTGTATATCCTGTTCAGATGCTTTGGCTGCCGATTGACCTTTGTATATCCCTGCGGGATTGTCTGCAAGTGCAGATACTTCCCATAAAGCTTGCCTGCGGTCAAGCCCTATTGAACGGAAAGCATCCGCATCTGCCAGTTTTTCTAATGCAGAAAGCGATACGCCCATATCCAACAAGTAATGAACATTGGTAAAGGCACCGGTACGCGCTGCAAGAAGGATTTGCATATCTTCTTCCTTTAATCCTTTTACTTGCCGGAAGCCTAAACGAATGGGGCAGTATTTTTCCTGCTTTTCCTCAAGAGTATTATCCCAGCCCGAGTAGTTTATGTCTACCGGACGAACCTCCACACCATGCTTGCGTGCATCAATAATGATCTGTGCAGGCTGGTAGAAACCCATGGGCATGCTATTGAGTAAGGCAGCAGCGAATACATCAGGGTAGTAGCATTTTATCCAGGAAGATACATAGACCAACAATGCAAAGCTGGCTGCATGACTTTCAGGGAAACCATAGCTACCAAAGCCTTCAAGTTGCTTGAAAACGCGAAGGGCAAAAGCTTCTTCATAGCCTTTTGCTACCATGCCTTCTACAAGTTTCTTCTTCCAATCAGTTACTTTGCCTTTGGCTTTGAAAGTGGCCATGCTGCGCCGAAGACCATCAGCTTCGGCCGGGGTGAAACCGGCGGCAACTATAGCTATCTCCATGGCTTGTTCCTGGAAAAGTGGTACACCGAGAGTGCGGCCTAATATCGTGCGTAGTTCTTCCGAGGGATATTCTACAGGTTCTTCACCATTGCGCCTGCGCAGGTAAGGATGTACCATATCACCTTGTATAGGGCCTGGGCGGACGATGGCTACTTCTATCACAAGATCGTAGAACTTCTTAGGTCTTAATCTGGGAAGCATAGACATCTGTGCACGGCTCTCTATCTGGAAGACGCCGATGGTATCGGCATGAGAGATCATCTTATACACTTCAGGGTCGTCGTTTTTAAATTCGTCACTGGCAAGGGTAAGTGCCCGTCCATGATGCTGCTTTGCCAGGTCAAAAGCCTTCCTGATACAGGTAAGCATACCCAATGCCAATATATCTACTTTCAAAAAGCCTAGTGCTTCTATATCATCCTTATTCCATTCTATACAGGTGCGGTCTTCCATACGCGCATTAAGGATAGGGCAGAGTTCAGTCAGTTTGCCACGGGTGATAACGAAGCCACCTGTATGTTGCCCTAATTGTCTTGGAAAACCTACGTATTGTTCAGTCAGTTCTAATATTTTCAGCAGATGGGGGTCTGTGGCATCAAAGCCATATTGGGTAATGCGCTTGCCATCAAACCATTCATCTGTAAACTCCCATATAGAACCGGAAAGCTGGTTGATAGCATCTACGGATAGCCCCATAGCTTTACCTGCATCACGTATAGCTCCTTTATGATGCACCTGTGTTACTGTTGCAACTATCGCTGCCCGGTCGCGACCGTATTTTTCGTAAATATATTGTATCACCTCTTCGCGGCGTTCGTGTTCAAAATCTACATCTATATCCGGTGGTTCATCTCTTGCGTCCGACATAAAGCGGGCAAAGAGAACCTTAAAACGAGAAGGGTCAACGGAAGTAATGCCAAGACAATAACATACTACAGAGTTGGCAGCAGAGCCGCGTCCCTGGCAGAGTATTTCTCTTTCCCGTGCAAATTTTACGCAGTCGTAAACAGTGAGGAAATAAGAAGCATAGTTTTTTCTCTCCATAAAGTCCAGTTCATACTGAATGGTCTTGCTTATGTCTTCGGGTATAGTACTCCCGAATTTTTCTTCTGCTCCCTTCCATGTCAGGTAAACCAGTTCTTCCTGTGGTGTTCGTCCTTCAGAAGTGATCTCTTCAGGGTAAACGTATTCCAGGCTGTCGAGTGAGAATTGGCAGGCATCGGCGATTTGCTGAGTACACTCTATAGCCCCGGGATATTGGCGAAAAAGACGCTGCATTTCGTTGATTGGCTTCAGGTAACGCTCTGCATTCTGGTGCAGGCGGAAACCTGCATTGTATATGGTGCATTTTTCGCGCACACAGGTGAGTACATCCTGCAGCTCGCGCCGTTCCAGGTTGTGATAGTGCACATCGTTGGTAGCAGCCATGGGTATTTCGAACTGTTCAGATAGTTGTGCAATACGATAAAGCCGTTTATTATCATTGGCAAGATAGGAGCGGGTAGCACTGATATAGAGCTGATCATCCAAAGCAAGCTTGTATTCTTTCAGTGCTATTCTGAAGGAGCCCGAGAATTCATATTTTTCATTTAATTCACCCGGTGGTATTACTATGAAAAGCATGCCTTCTGCATAGTGGAAGACATCTTTTTTATACAAATGACATTCGCCTTTTTCTGCCTTGAGGTTACCTTTGGAGAGTAAAGCGGAGAGACGGGAGTAAGCATCTTTGTTGGTAGGGTAAGCGAGTAGGCTCGGTCCGTCTAAGAGATCCAGACGGCAGGCAGGGATGATCTTGATGTCGTGTTTTCTGCTGGCAGCGTGTGCACGGACGATGCCTGCGAGTGTATTGCGGTCGGTGAGGGCTATTTTTTTATAACCCAGTTCTGCTGCATAGGCTACCAATTCTTCAGGATGAGAACCGCCCCGAAGAAAACTGAAATTGGTTGTGACCTGTAGTTCTGTATAGCACATAGCTTAAGCAAAAAATCCGTGAATAAACCATTTAGGATCACCCATATCGTAAGAGCCTGAACGGAACAACCAGTAGCGGGCTCCTTCTTCATCCTCTACACAGTAATAGTCGCGGTAGAGACCTTGCTCCAGCC
>CAMPKR010000018.1 GCA_946887345.1 uncultured Bacteroidota bacterium
CAGCCATCGTTTCGCAACAAAGCTGAATTACACCAGCGCCAGCAGTCCTCCACGTGTTACAGCATTGGTGTAGCGTGGAGGGGTATTGGCGGCAACTATTTTCAGCTTATTAGTTTTGGCGTACTCTACCATCGGTTTGTAGTCGTTATAGTTTTTCCAGGCTCTTCCTTCTTTCAGTAGATTCTTTTCTGTTATCAGTCCTGACAGGTATTCGTCTACTACCAGCTGCACATCACGCTCGAACATTTCCATGCTCAGTGCAACATCGTTTCCAAAAGCCTTATGGGCTTTTTCGAACACCTGCGCTTCAAGAATGTGACCTATACTATCGTCATGTTCTTCACCGAAAAAGAGCACATCTGCTCCTGCGAAGTCTTGAATGATGTCATCTATACTTACTTCTCTGCTGTTCTTAGTATCATAAACCTTGTAAAGCCTGTTGATGTTCTGTGCATTTAACTGCAACGAAGCCATCAACAGAACACTTAGAAATATGCTTTTCATGGCATAAAAGTATTACTATCAGCAGTATATAAAAGCCTCGCGGCAATAAATCGCCCCGGGTGGCGTTTATAAGCGGGCAAAATGAGGAAGTCAGCATTAATATTATTTGGATGCATTTGCATGAATAGCATAGTAAAAGGCCAGGAGCTAAACCTTGGTTTTCATATTGATCCGATTTTTAGCCTGCCGATAGTGAGCGGCGCTAAGTCGGTGCGCAACGATAAGATCAGCGTTGCGGTATTCAGACCGGGCTATAATGTGGGGCTGAACCTTAACTATAAATTGAAGAACAATAGCCTGGAACTAGCTGCTAACTATGTCAGGAAATCGGTGAGCGTATTTAATACCCGCGGACACCATTTCGGGCAGAAGGTCTACTATAGAAGTACCATGGCAGCGACCTGTTTTGAATTTCCGCTTACTATCAATTTCCTGATGGAAAGGCACGACAGCAAAACCAGGTACGACCTTTATCTACTTGCCGGTATTGGTTACGAACTGGCCCGTATTGATACTGCAACGAGTTCAGATTACTCGATGAATGGTAGCGTTCGTCTTGACCTGGCAGGCCGGTATGCCGGCCCCGTCTTCCAGAATTCTGTGGTTCCCCAGATAGGTTTTAAGATCAATGCTATATTAAAGAACGTAGGCTTTATAGACTACGGTGTGAGTTTTCATTTGCCGATATCGGTTTCCGGTCCTTTCAATGTGGATGCGCAGATAAGCAGTGGCAGCAGCCTGGTAACACAAAATGCAAGCATATATGCAACTCTTGCTTTTATAGACATTAAGCTGTGTTACTATTTCTACAGTATAGGCAAGAAGTTCAAAAGGGTTAAATACAGGATTACTTAGCTAGTCGGGCTGACCGTAGTACTTGTTAAGCAGGTTTAATAAAAGCAGGAAGAGGAAAGCGCCCGAAAAGGTGAAATGCTGAGGTAAAGAACCGCTATTGATGCGGGTTTTGGGGGTTATACTTCCATTATTGGTTAATTATAGGTTTACCATAGGTTTACTATACTTCCACTATAGGTTAACCATACTTCCGTTATAGGTTTACTATAGGTTTACTATAGCTCCATTCAGTTCCATTATAGGTGAGCTGCCTTTGGCAAGGGCCGGTGATGAAAAGAGCTGAGGGGTTGCCCCCGCTGGTGTAAAGATACGGAAAACGGGGTAGTGTGTGACGGGATGTGGGAAATTCACGATAGGGTAAGAGGCGTATAAAGGGCAGCTTTTCTCAACATAGTCGCAAACCCCGGCAAGCCTCGACTGGCGCACAGGCTGACAGTGTATGTGGTGCTGATCCTGCTTACGAGATTGCTTCGTGCCTCGCAATGATGCTGTAGTGGGGGTGCGCTCTTGTTGTGGTGCTGACCCTGCTTTGCCCCCTCTTCCCGATATGCATCGCGACGACTAGCGGCTCGTCTGTCTCCCTGCCAGGGGTGAGTCGCGCAAAAAAAATAGAATTGCGATTGGGGTGGAAATTATTTCCTGTAAATTCTCTCTAGCAAGTTTAATATGGGGCTGGTCATAAACGTGGTGACCAGGGCCATTACCACCATCATGGCAAATATCTGCGGGGAGAGTATGCCCAGGTCGTAGCCGATGTTAAGGATGATCAGTTCCATCAGTCCGCGTGTGTTCATCAGCGCGCCTATAGCAAGGCTATCATGCATGCTTTCTCCGGCTATTCTTGCAGCAATGGCACTACCGCCAAATTTCCCAACAATAGCAACAAGAGTTATCAGCAGGCATACCATCCATAGCGTGCTGTCATTAAGCAAGCCGATGTGCGTGCGGAGACCCGTAAAAACAAAGAAGAGCGGCAGCAGCATTACCAGGGCAATGTCCTCTATCTTGTTTATGATCAGTTGGCGGAAGTTCCATTCAAGAGGCATAATGACGCCAGCCATAAAGGCCCCGAACAAAGCATGAATACCTATTATTTCTGCACACAGCGAACTAAGCAGCAATACAATGAAGATGATAGCAATCGTAGATCGCTTTACCTCTTCATTGTGTGATTTATTAGCTGACATTTTCTTCAGCATAGGCCGCACTGCAAAGAGCATGATCACTACGTACACTATTGCAGCTAATAAAGTATACAGCGAGGTGCCGATAGAGCCAGCTTTTGCAATAGCTATAACCACTGCGAGTATACACCAGCCTGCGATGTCGCCGAAGGCCGCTGCTATAATGGAGACATTGCCCATGCGGGTATTGCTTAAGTTCTTTTCGCGTATTATCCTTGCCAGTACAGGGAAGGCAGTGATACTCATACTAATGCCTGTGAAAAGAGCGAAGGCATACTTAGGTATGCCCGGGGGGCAGTAATCTTTGTACAAATAAAGCGAAAGCAGGATGCCAAGAGTGAAAGGTACCGCGATACTTACGTTGGAGATAAAGACTGCAGAGCGGGCCTTCTTCTTAATGACACTGAGATCCAGTTCCATGCCTATGACGAACATGAAGAGTATAAGGCCCACCTGGCTTAGCATCTGCAGGTTGCTGAGCGAGCCGGGAGGGAAGATAAAGTTAATATAGGCGGGGAAGGCAGAACCAAGCAAGGAGGGACCCAGGATAATGCCCGCCAGTATCTCACCCATCACAGCAGGTTGGCCCAGTTTCTTAATAAGGTAGCCGCAGAGCTGGGCAGCTACTATGATAGTAATGAGCTGCAGGATAAATATAGCAATGGGGTGGGCGAATGCCGAAGATAAAGATTGCCAGAAGCCTCCTTCCATTGGGTGATGAATGAAATTTGCTACAAGGTAAAAAGAATAGTGATCAGGGATAATATCTTGATCTCTTCGCTTTATCCCGCCTTGCGGGATTTTGCCGGGTTCGAGGTGATGAGCTTTTTTAGGCAGGATTGGGAGAGGGGCCCTGGTTGCTGTGAAGAACATCCCCCGGCCGCAACGCACAAGGCTGCGCACCGGCCACCCCCTTCTCTCACGCACAAGGCTGCGCGGCAAGGGGGACTTTGAATGTCATTGTTGTTACCGCAAGAACGCGTGGTCAGATTGCTTCGCAGCGTCAGCTGTGGGTTGTGACATCGGCTTTTTGCTGGTTTTGCGGCTTGCAAAGACGGTTCGGTTGCCGGGGCCCCCGCAATGGTGGTAATGAGCTGCAGGATAAATATAGCAATGAGGTGGGCGAATGCCGAAGATAAAGATTGCCAGAAGCCTCCTTCCATGGGGTGATGAATGAAATTTGCTACAAGGTAAAAAGACAGTGAACATGGTAATGTCTCCTCGACTACTCAGAAAGCTTTGTGAAAATGGAAGCGCCCCGGTGTACGGGGCGCTTTAGGTTTAGCCTATAGTTTAGTGAACTTTACTTTTTCTTTTCCGTCGATATCGAGAAAATACATACCAGGGAGTAAGCCCGTAATATCAATATTGCCATCTGTAATAATAGTGCCGGTCTGGACATTGCGGCCCATGATGTCAGTGATGTTGTAGCAAGAATTGCTTTTACTATCAGCAATATTCAACACATTCATTGCTGGATTAGGATAAACTTTCGTTCTTTTCCCTAGTTTGATTGCGCCAGTTTGTGTGGGTTTGAAGTCGGGGTAGAGGTTAGCATTTGTTATCTTGTACTTTATTTCCTCATCATCGTTGTCAAACCAGGAAACAAAAACTGCATATGGCAAAGCGTCCGGATTTAGATACCAGTCGTTACTTAGGGCTACTCTCATCCCTGTGTGAGCGGTTGCGTCATCCACTTGATAATAGTCACCGTCACCGAACAGGTCACCATCACTAGCCCATATATTCTGGATGTAAACATCGTTTTCATTTAATCCTGGGTCATAAATTTTGTACCCGATAGAATATTGCCCGTCAGAAGTTGGACCGCAGGTGATGGCGGGAAGGCCATTGGCATAGTTTGAACTGATGGTGCCAAGTGTTGAATTGCAATGGATATGCATAAGCTGGTTATATGACATGATCCGCCAATTGCCACTAACAAGCCTCAAATATGTAACGTCAAAAAAAGTAGAAGGATAATCGGAATTATGTTCGTAGGGATCCATAGCGTCTACCCGAACTTCGCTGCCTTCGGTTGAAATTTGTGTAGGAGAGCCAGCTAGTGATGATGAGACTGCCGGCCATCTACCCCAATATATAAAGTTGGAGGTAGAATTTTTGAATGCAACAATGGCAGAATCGCCGCTATTACCTTCGAAGGCAGCAATGTCAAATTCCAAAACAGGTTGGCCACCGGTAAGATTTGCATTCGAGACTCTAGAATAGCTACTCAGTGTACAGCTATTGTAAACATCTGACAGGGCTCCATATCCTATGCTGATGCCATTGCCGCCACCCATGATAGAAACTGAGGCATCGATCCACGCGACAACGAAGTTGTCTGCCTTCAGGCTGGGACCACTCACCTGTTTAGTGATAATATCAGCCCTTAAACTATGTGCGCCTGTGGTTGTGCCGGGATCAGAAAGTATATTAGTGCAAAGGAAATTGAAGCCACCGGAGGTGCCTGGTGCAATAACTTCCCAAGTATCCATGTACACTTCATTATCGCTTCCACTCCACGCTGTATAGACTACGCCGACAAGATATTCATCGTCGTGCGTGCCATAAGGGCCGCCTATGATCACGTTAGGACGGCTAAAATTTTGGAGACCGATATTTCCCTGATCAAGAGTAAGGTGACCCGTCCAGGTAGTACCATCATCTTCACTTAAAACTACAACTGGGCTGGTGGTGCCGATCTGCTCCTGAAATGCGATAGCCAGGATATTACTTGCGCCAGAGTTATAACCCATGACAGCATTGTCAAAGCAGTCCGGACCATTCAAGCTGCCGAAGTAAGTTGTGGCGGCGAGGTCTGCATTGTTGGCCGAAATAATAGAGGGCTGGGCAGATGCAGGATGCCCAAATAAAAGAGTCGCGAAAAGACCTGCGAGTCTTCCAAGTTGTCTGTTCAATTTCATAAAAAGTGTTTTTAAAAAGTGAAAAATATGTTTACCCAAGCCCGGTAAACGACGGGATATAACTCACATAGGTTCATCTATAAGGCGAAAAGCCTGTTTTGTCAAAAAGCAGTTGTGAAGGTCAGTTTGGCTTGAAAAAGTCGCCGGGGGTTATTGCAATAACTTTTAGCAATATACAACCTGAAACAGGGGCTTGTCAAGCGTTAAAAAACGGAAAAGATGTTAATGTGGATTACTTTATAGTTAAGCAAAAATTGACAGGTATAAACCAAGGTTAAATGAATAATCCAAAAAAATATATGTTAATGAGGTGATAATTTTTGATCTGTATTTAGTAAATTGTTAAATCAATTGTTAAAAGAAAACCACCATATCGTTATTAAATACCTTTTTTAGTATGCAAATGAAGTTACTCTTTAAAGTTTTGGCCATAGGCCTATTACCATCTTTATGTACTGCCAAAGAGGGTACACCGACTGCAACGAGCTCTAACCAGCAAAGACCTCTCGTTTTTATGGAAAACAAGGGACAGATCGTTAACCAGGATCACCAACCGCGGCCTGATATCGATTTTCGTCTCGCCAGCGAAGCGCTTACAGTTTTTGTAGGAGATGGGCAACTACATTACCAGTTCAGCAGGCTGGACAATGAAGCCGAAATGCTAAAACATCAGCAGGAAAGCGCTATCGATCCTCAAAAAAGGGGTGAGATTGTGAACGGGAAGTATACAATGTATCGTGTTGACGTGGAGCTAGTAGGCGCCGACAAAAATGCTGCCATTGTAACAGAGGGCAGGCAGGACTATTACGAAATGTATTATAATGAGTTTACACCCGAAAGCGGTGCCCGTTCTAATGGCTACTCTAAGTTGACCTACAAGAACGTGTATCCAAATATCGACTGGGTGCTTTATTCAAAGAACGGACAACTAAAGTATGAATTTGTGATTCGCGCGGGCGGCAAGGCTTCAGATATAAAACTAAAGTTTGGAGGCGCTACGGCATTAAAAATAACTGAGACAGGAGGATTAACAATTGAAACTCCGCTCGGCAAGATTAATGAAGCAGCTCCTGTGTCTTTTGATGCAGAAGGCAAAAGTATTCAGACTCCTTTTGTCTTGAATGGTAATATACTGAGCTTTAATACTGCTTCATATAATGGTGCAATGGTTATTGATCCGACCATTACCTGGGGTACATATTATGGTGGTACCAGCAGTACCGATTACGGTTATGCGACGGCAGTGACACCGGATGGCAATCATGTGTATTTTTGCGGTTATACTTCGAGCACCTCAAATATAGGTACATCGGGTTCCTGGCAGCAATTCTACACCTCACTCACCGAAGCGATGCTGGTAAAATTCAATGGCAGTGGTACTCTACAATGGGGTACTTACTATGGTGGTACAGGTGGTACCGATGTAGCCTATGATATAGCACTGGATCCAAGCGGTAATGTATATATAGGTGGCCGATCTAATACAACAAGTGGTACCGCTATTGCCACTTCCGGTTCTCACCAGCAGACTAACGGCGGAGGTGACGATGCCTTCGTAGCGAAATTTAACGCCAGCGGTGTAAGGCAATGGGGTACTTATACGGGCGGAACAAGCTCTGACTACGGTTACGCTGTAGCAGTTGATAATGCAGGAAATGTTGCGCTTGGCGGATATTACTCAAGTAGTAATAATAATAATGTTTCTACTCCTTTTGCACAGCAGCCTACAATTTTCTCTACCCCTGAAGGTTTTGTAGTAAAATTCAACACAAATGGTACTAAGCTGTGGGGTACTTTTTATGGCGGCGAGAATGTTGATTATGTATTCGGGATGGATTTTGACGCTTCCGGCCACCTTTACTTTACCGGCTGGACGTATAGTTCTGTTAATATAGCATCAAGCGGTTCTCACCAGTCCAGCAATGCCAATCCAGGCGGAGCGCCTGAAGGCTACCTCGTCAAGCTGGACGGAGCCCAAGGTACGCGTTTATGGGGTACTTTTTATGGTGGCACCAGTACTGATTACGGTCAAAGTGTAGCATGTGGCGATAGTAACATGGTTTTCCTTGCCGGCTTTGCATATAGCAACTCAGGAATTGCCTCATCCAACGCCTACCAGTCAAGCATTGGCAGCGGTACCCCTGATCTTTTCCTTGCAAAATTCGATAGTCTTGGCAATAGGGAATGGGGCACATACAACGGTGGTAATGGTGCCGATCAAATGACAACTGGCGGTCATTACTTGGCAGTTGATTTCAACAATAACGCATACATTACTTGTTACACTAGCAGTAGTTCATCAGGAATGGCCGATGGCGGTATATATAACAGCCAGCAAGGTAGTACCGACCATGCTATTGCAAAGTTTAATACCAGCGGCGACCGTGTATGGGGATCTTATATCGGCGGTTCGTCAGTAGATTATGGTTATGGTATTGCTGCAGACAACTTAGGTAATATATATCTATGCGGCAGGGCAGTAAGTAGTAACAATATGACAACTAGCGGCGCTTACCAGACTTCACCCTTTAGCGGTACGTATGACGCATATATGATGGAAATACAGGACTGTGCGCTACCAGCCCAGCCGGGTACTATAACCGGTGGCACCACAGTATGCCAGGGCAGCAGCCAGACCTATAGCATAGCTGCGGTAACAGGTGCTACCTTCTACGAATGGACACTGCCTAACGGCTGGACAGGAACGAGCACTACCAATAGCATCACGGTAGTGCCAAGCGCTACCAGCGGCGTGATAAAAGTAAAAGCCTGCGTAGCCTGCGGCAAGGGCCTGCCCAGGACACTGAACGTAACTGCCCTGGCTGAGCCGGGTGCCAGCATTACTCCTTCAGGGCCAACTACTTTCTGCGACGGCGCCAACGTGACGCTGAACGCTAACACAGGTACCGGCTACACTTATGTATGGAAGCAGGGAACTACCGCCCTTGGTACTACTACCAATGCTCACGTGGTTTCTACTTCGGGTAACTACACAGTGGAGATCACCAACTCTAATAACTGTACCAGTATATCGCCCGCAGAGGTGATAGTAGTTCACCCTAACCCGAACATAGTCTTCCCGACGTTGTCGCCTACATGTACCAACAACCCGAACATTAACCTTGGGGCAACCCCGACAGGCGGTACCTATACAGGTGCAGGTATTTCGGGTACTGTACTGAACCCGCTTAATGCAGGGCCCGGCATACATACAATAGTATATAGCTATACAGACAGCAACAGCTGTATGAGCACCAGCAACCAGTCGATAACGGTGAATCCCGCTCCTACGGTTACCCTGCCTTCGTTCTCTACTATCTGTTCTGACGTTATCGTTCCACTGAACATGGCGATACCTCCGGGCGGTGTGTATAGCGGTACAGGTGTATCAGGTAGTAATTTCAGTCCTAATATTTCAGGTATCGGTACGTTCAATATTACCTATACCTATACTGATGGCAATAACTGTACTGCAGCGCAAACAGAGCCAATAACCGTTAACCCGATGACAGCAACGAACTTCCCGTCTATTACTCCTAAGTGTATAGATGCAGCTGTTGTGAACCTGAGCGCTACGCCACTTGGCGGTACTTTCTCAGGACCGGGTGTGAACGGTACTCAATTCAACCCGGGCACGGGCGCGGGTAACCACATTATACACTACGACTATACTAACCAATACGGTTGTACTACGCACGATAGTGAAACAATAGTAGTAAACGCACTGCCTGTTCTGAACTTCCCTGCGCTGGACAGCGTGTGTAATGCAGGACCGGTAACAATGCTGGCTACACCAACAGGCGGTATCTACACAGGTCCCGGTACAGGTGTAGGCAACCAACTGAATACAACACAGGCCGGCCTGGGTATGCATACTATTTCATATACCTACACAGATGCCAATACCTGTACTAACAGTACGCAGCAAACGGTACTGGTTCAGCCTGCGCCGGTTATCAACTCACAGCCAGCCCTCTACATAGAAATATGCGAAGGTGAAGCACTGGGTGTAAACGTAGGAGCAAGCAACGTAGGTACTTATCAGTGGCAACAGAACAGTGTGAACGTAGCAGGTGCACAATCGAGCCTATACGTTGTTGGATCTGCTGATCCTACTCATACCGGTAACTACCAGGTGATCATTACCGGTACCGGTGCCTGCGCTACAACTCAATTAATATCTAACTCTTCTGCTATACTGGTTAATCCTTTGCCTCCTGTGAACCTGACACCGGGTTCAGATACTATATGTAACGGCGACACAATCGTTCTGAACAGTGGTCTTGGTACTAACTTCAACTACCAGTGGAAGCTTAACGGAAACAATATTGCGGGTGCTACAACAGCCACCCTGCCTGTTGCAACTCCGGGTGCTTACAAGGTATTTGTAACCAACCAGAATTCAGGTTGTAATACCAACTCTTCCGAAGTAATGATAGGCGTGAATCCTTCACCGGATGCGACTATTACTTATACAGGTCCTACGGTATTCTGCGATGGAGACGACCTGATGATCAATACAGAAGATACCGTGACAGGAACGTCGTTCCAGTGGATGAACAACGGCAGCAATATAGGCGGAGCCACATCTGCTGATTACTCGGCTACTGCAACCGGCGTTTACTCAGTGGTGCTGACCAACAGCTTCAACTGCTCCCGCACGTCTACAGATGTAAGTGTAACAGTTAATCCGCTGCCAACCCCTGCGGTCACCGTTCTGGATGCATGGGGTAACATGACTACCGGCCAATACGACTACTACCAGTGGAACAAGGACGGCAGCGCCATAAACGGTGCCAACAGCCAGACCTACCAGGCCACTGTTGCCGGCAGCTATACTGTAACTGTAAGGGACAGCAACGGTTGCGAAAACACTTCGCCGCCCAAACTGCCTCTTGCAATCAGCAACGTGGCAAACGGCAACAGCACATTCGTTCTGTATCCTAACCCCAACACAGGTACTTTCGTAGTAGAAGGAACTATTACGTCGACCGATGGTAAAGCTGCTATTGAAATAACAGACGTTACCGGCAAGCTGGTGTACAGGGAAGATGTGAAGACAATGAGCGATAAGCTGAACCACACGATCAACATCAGCAATGTAGCTTCGGGCGCTTATATGATACGCATTGTATCGGATAACGCAAGAGAGGTAGTTCCTTTCGTGAAGCGATAAATACTTTTCATTTGCATAAAGAAAGCCTCCTTGTAAGCAAGGGGGCTTTTCTTTTAGTGCATTAGTGCAATCCGGATAGGCTTAAGGGATTTTAACCGCAAAGAACGCCGAGGAATGCAGTGCTTCTCAAAGATGAGAAGAGAGTGTATCGCGCAGAAGATTTCGTGTTGCGAGGATTCCCCTGGTACCATATCGTTGCTGTGAAGCCAGGTAGTATTTTAACAGGGTTTGAGGAAAGGATATAGAAAGGCCGGCTTCAAAGAGGCCGGCCGGAATGTTCAATAAGGGGTAGAAGGAATCAGAAATAATATCAGAGCGTCCTGTTGCCTGTCCAGGTGCCTGTTTTGTTCTGGCTATCTTTCCAGGTACCCTCCACATGATCTGTGCCCTGGAACTCACCTTTAACTTCTACTCCGTTGTTGCTAAGGTCTATTTTTCCGTTGACCAGGGTGCCACCGAAGGGAGTGCCGCTATCGGTAACTATAGTGAAGTCGTCACCTGACATTACCATATTGAAGACGCCGTTGTCATCACCCGAATAAGTGCCTTCAAAATTCCTGATGAGTGTTTCGGAAGTTTCCTTGTATATGGCTACGTTGACCGTATGGCCGGGAATGTTTACCGATACCATAGGATTTTGACCGTTTGCGTCTACGGAGAAGGTTGCGGTTACAGCCTGGCCGTTGATAGTACCTGTAAACAGCGCATTGCTGATAGCCTGGCCGGGTGTCCAGCCTGAAAGAGAAGTAGTAGAGAGCACTGCATTCTGCCCGTCGAAAGCTACGAGGGCTTTTACTTCAGTACCAGTATTATACAGATACAGTGCAATGGTTCCCGTAGAACCTACCAAAACGCCTTTATATACGCCGCCGCTATTGTCATCATAGGCAGCTTTAGCTTCCGGTGTTGTGATGCAAGTTGTACATTTGTAAGGTTCGGGCGGAGGAGGAGTGTTGTCAATGGGATCATCTTTTTTGCAAGAGACCATTAAGGTGCAAACCGACAAAAAAAGTAGTAAAGACTTTTTCATATAAATACCGTTTTTAGTGAATTTGAATGCAAGATGCAGCTATTAAGCAAGCCTGAAAATGTGATATTAGTAGTAGGACGCAAAGGCCTGTGTTTGTTGGGTTGCTGGCTGCTTTTGGTTGCGGCATTTCCGCTCCATCTTCCTGCACAGCCGCACCGTCTCTTGTTTCATTCCTTAGGTGTGAACGAGGGCTTGTCGCATAGCTCAGTTTATTCGCTGTTGCAGGATAGCAGGGGATTTATCTGGCTGGGCACGGCAGACGGGCTCAACAGGTATGACGGAAGGGAGATTAAGGTTTACAGGCCTGCGGAGGCGCAGCGTGAGGAAGAAGCCGCGTATATCAGGAGCAGGATGGTAGAAGACAGGGAGGGCAACATCTGGTACCTGGGGTTTGCAGGCCTGTTCTGCTGGGATAAGACCACCGAGCAGGTGACGAAGAGAGCCGGTATCAGCGGCACGGCAACAGTATATTTCCTGGATGAGAAAGGGGAACTGTGGTTTCATGACTTACTCAAGGGTATCAGTTCTTACAACCTGTATACAAAAAAGAGGCAGACTTATCCTTTCCCTTTTAAGTTTGAAAGAGAAAAATACTGGAATCTTCATGTCACCACAGATGACAAAAGGTATTTGTGGTTTTCTGTTTATAACAATGGGGATTATTACCGCTTTGATATCAGCACGCGGACTTATCAAAAACTGAGTTATAATAAAGGTGTGTCTTTACTCCAGTATGAGAATGGCAGGCTTTGGCTGTCGGATGATAAGCGTATCACTGTTTATGATGCAGCTACGATGCAATTAAGGAGTGAAATTCTCCGTAAGGGAGTTTCACTGCACCAGGCACGCCTGTACCGCGACAAAAGCAGGCATTTATGGCTTGCGATAAACAGGTCGGGCATCTATTGCATTGATGAAAAAGGAAATGTAAAGGACGAGCACAGGCACGACAACTACAGCAGCTACACTATATCATCAGACAATGTAACCCGGCTAATGGAGGACAGGACAGGGAGCCTTTGGGTAGCTACAGATGGAGGGGGAGTATCGAAGACAAGCCTGAAGGAGATGCCTTTTGGCAGATTTCCCGCAGATGAAAAGAGCCACCCTGAGGTAAAGGATCTTTTGATATGGTCGCTTTATGAAGATCGCGGGGGGAGGGTGTGGTTCTCTACCGACAAGGGAGGACTCTATATCTATGATCCGGCAAGCGACGAGGTGAAAGAACAAAGAATACCGGGCATACAAGGGCAGGTAAAATACATCTTTGAAACTGCTGAAGGCGCTATGTGGTTTGCATGCACGGGCGGGCTTGTTTGCGTTGACAACGGAAAGGCCGGCAAAGTGCTTGTTTCTAAATCTCCTGCTGCTACGAAGGCTGAAAGTGAAGTGGTAGTGGTGAAAATTCTTCCGGTCACTAAGGAAATGTTCCTGGTTGTTACCAGCCAGGGACTACGTGTAATAGAAAAAAGATCAGGCGTATGGAAGGAGAAGCCGATGGAGATACCCAATCCGCTTTTCGGGAAGCTGACAGATGTGGCTGAGGCTGGTGCCGGCACTTATTGGCTGGTTTCGCCGGGCCATGGCCTTATACTTGCCAGGTTAGATGCTGATGCTGTCGTTCCCTTAGACAGTTTCCTGCTTCGCGAAAGTGTGAAGGCGATACACAAAGATGAAATTGACAGGGATGTAGCCTGGCTGGCGTCCAAGACGGGGCTTTGGAAACTGGATATTAAAAGCAGGAAGACTAAACACTACAATGCCAACGATGGGCTGGGAAACCCTTACTTATACGCATTGCTGGAGGATGCCAACCACAATATCTGGATGAGTACCAACGGCGGGCTGAGCTGCTATCACAGGGCAAGCTCTTCTTTCACAAACTATACGCACAGCAATGGTCTTCAAAGCAACGAGTTCAACTCGGGGGCTTATCATAAAGGACGCTCAGGAAAGCTCTACTTTGGTGGGGTAAAAGGCTTTAACTGGCTTACAGAGAAAACTACTGCTCCCGATACGGTAATACCCGATTTGCTGCTCACTAAAATTGCTTTGGCAGATAGTCTCATCTCACCTTTTTCTCTTAGGAACAAAACGATAGACCTTTCATACAGGAAGAACTATTTCGATTTACAGGCGCTGGTGGCTGACTATACCCGGCCTGAAGCTAATGTGATAAAGTACAGGTTGAATGGTTGGGACAAGAGCTGGCAAGTCTCACAAAGCGGTGAGGTACACTATGCAAACTTGGCCCCCGGCTCGTATGAGTTGGAAATGACAGGCATAGGCAGCAACGGGGCTGTAAGCAAGCCATATTTATTGAAGGTGAACGTAATTGCTCCTTTCTGGCAGCAGCTCTGGTTTAAGGCACTGGTGTTGCTGATGCTCCTGTCAGCGGTTGTTGGTGTGATTTATGCCTACTACCTCCGGAAAATAAACAGGGCTCTCAGGGAACTGGAACAACAAAAAGTGCTGGCTGCAGAACGCAGTCGTATCAGCCGCGACCTGCATGATGATATTGGTAGCGCTATCACCAAAATAACGCTGATAAGCGAGCTCATTCCCCTGCAGCAGAAGACGGATGAGGCTGTGCTGGAAGACGTTCGAAAAATATCGACAACGGCAAGGCGGGTATCCCAGAGTATGAGCGATATTGTTTGGGCGCTGCATGCGCAGCATGATAGCCTGGAAGGTTTGCTCGCGTATATGAGAGAACAAATACGGGAATTTTTAGAGCCGCTGGGTATAAAATACAGGCTCAATTTCCCCGAAGATGTGCCATCTATAAAACTGAACGGGGAGCAAAGACGAAATATTCTGATGGTTACCAAGGAGGCCCTGAACAATGCGGTGAAGTATGCCGATGCGGAAAATATTTCGGTCTCAGGAAAATATGAGAGCGGAACGCTTGAGTTCTGCGTGAGTGATGATGGTAAGGGGTTCAACGTATCTGAGGCCCGCGAACATGGTAACGGGCTGAAAAACATGAGGAAAAGGATGGAGGGTATCGGTGGAACTTTCCATATTCTTCAGCCCGGGCAGGGAACTGTCATAGTATATAGCCTGGCGGTATAGGATACTACTTTTTTCATACAAATTCTTAGACTACTGAAGCTTAATTTTGAAATATGGACGCGCTGGTATTGATTGAAGATGACGAAAAGATCAGGCAGTACCTTATCGAATTGATAACGGTAACGGGGCTGTTCCGCCTGGAGGCTTCTTTTGCTTCTGCCGAGGCTGCTATGCAGTATTTTGAGAAAGGTAACGGTAAAAATGTTTCCCTGCTGCTCACTGATATCGAGTTGCATGAAAAAAGCGGCATAGACTTCATAGCCTGGCTAAAGCCTAAACAGCCCGAAATACAATGCCTTGTGCTAAGCGCCTTCGACGATGCGGATAAGGTATTCAAGGCGCTGAAGGCAGGTGCAACGGGCTATATCCTTAAAAACACAGAACCTGCTAAGCTGATAGAAGCCCTGAAAGAGGTGCTTCGCGGCGGTTCACCAATGAGCAGCCAGATAGCCCGTAAAGTGGTAATGGCGTTCCAGCAGGAAGTACCGTACTTTGATGCGAAAGAAAAGCTGTCGGGTAGGGAGAACGAGGTGCTGCAATGGTTAGCCAAGGGCTTTTCTTACCAGGAAATTGCTGATAAATTGTTCCTCTCGGTAGAAACCATACGCACCCACATTCGCAATATCTACGAA
>CAMPKR010000019.1 GCA_946887345.1 uncultured Bacteroidota bacterium
CTCCTGTTACTGTCGGCTGCAAACTGTTGCTGCCGCCTGCTAACTGTTTCAGCGGGCTGCAAATCTATCAATTCTTTCCTTAATTCTCAAAAGGTATTTTTTCCTGAAGTAATAGTCTTTCACCTGTTGTAGCAGGCTTTCATCAGGGCTGGCAGCATCATATTTTGCTCTCAGCGGCTGCACTTCTGCTTCCCATTCCTCCATCTGTCCCTGCAGTGAAGTAGTTGCCTCTGTTCTCACATCTTCGTTCTCCGGCTCCATTTCATATTCGCTGATTGCTTCGTTTAGCTCCATCATTTCCATCAGGAACTCAGGGGGCAGATTATACTTCTCTTCTTCCTCCAGCAGGCCATGCAGCTTTAATATATAAGCCATCGCTGCATCTGCATTATTTAGCACCTTGTAAGCATCATTGTTCATAGCCGACATACGCAGGGCCTCTGTTTTACGGGCTTCATCTGCCATTGTAAAACGATCAGGGTGGTACTTCCTGCTTAGCTCATAGAATTTTTTTTTCACCTCCCCTGCATCGGGACTAAAGCTTTCTGGTATATTATATAATTCAAAATAGTTCATTGTTGAGTCATTGCGCCATTGAGTAATTGGGTCAATAGGCCTTACATTTGTCAAAAGTAACAAAGAAGATGATTATCGGACTGATCAGGGAACGGAAGGCCCCACCCGATGAAAGGATACCGCTCACTCCCAGGCAATGCAGGGAGATTCTGGAGAAGTACCCTGATGTAAAGATACTGGTAGAACCATCCCCCACCCGCTGTTACTCAGACGATGAATTCAGAGCTGAAGAAATAGAGCTGAGCGATGATTTGAGCGGCTGTGATATCCTGCTCGGGGTAAAGGAAGTTCCGGTAGATACCCTGATCCCCGGCAAAACCTATTTCTTCTTCTCTCATACCAAGAACAAACAACCATACAACCAAAAACTAATGCAGGGCCTTATTAAAAAAGGCATCCGCATGATCGACTATGAATGTCTCACTCACGCCGATGAACAGCGTATTCTTGGCTTTGGATTATATGCAGGCATAGTAGGAGCACATAATGGAATTCTTACCTATGGCAAAAAGCACGGTCTGTTTAATCTCCCTGCCGCGCACGAAATAAAAGGCTATCGCGAGCTGCTCTCTGCCTACGAGAAGATCAAGCTTCCTATAATGAAGATCGCAGTCACAGGTTCAGGAAAGGTAGCTGCAGGAGTTATAGACATCATGACCAACCTGGATATAGAGCCTGTAGAGCCGGAAGATTTTTTCAAACATGAGTTCGACTATCCTGTTTACGCGCACTTTAAAGGAAAAGCACTCTATGCACGTAGAGGCGACGGATCCTTTCACCGGGAAGATTTCCACGCTCACCCAGACCAATACACCTGCCTTTTCCCTCAATATCTTTCTAAGACAGACATCTTAATGAACGGCATCTATTGGGATAAAAAAGTACCTCGCCTGTTCGAGAAAAAAGACATGCTACGCAGTGACTTCCGTATCAGTGTTGTAGCCGATATCACCTGCGATATTGATGGCTCCGTACCTATCAATATCGGCGCGTCCACCATCGCTGATCCTGTTTATGGTATTGACCGAAAAACACTTGAAAAAGTAGCGCCGTTTCAAAACACGAAAGACGTGGTAGATGTAATGGCTGTCGACAACCTGCCTAACGAGCTACCGCGCGATGCCTCACAATATTTCGGCCTGCATTTCGAAAAATATGTTTTGGGAGAATTGTTCAAAGAAAAAAGTGAAATCCTGGAACGCGCTACTATCTGCGAGAACGGAAAATTGACTTCTTACTACGAGTACCTCGCCGACTATGCTTACTAGTCTTTGCCCAATATTTCGCGTACTGCTTTTTCCATCGTGTCATATTCCGGCTTAAAACCTGCTTTAAGTGTTTTCTCAGCGCTAACCGTTGTGCTCTTCAGCACTTCCGAGCTCATTTCACCAAGCATGATCTTCAGAGCCGCAACAGGCACCGGTATAGGTATCTTTAGTCCACCTCTTACTTTCGCTATTATTGCCATCAGTTGCTTCTGGCTCACCGGGTGCGGACTAACCGCATTGTAAACTCCCTTTATTTCTTCATTCTCTATAGCCCTTATCATCATCCGGCAAAGATCATCGGCGTGTATCCAGCTGATCATCTGCTTGCCACCTCCCAGGATCGGCAGCACACCCGCCGCCGCAGCTTTCGACAATTGAGGGAACATACCGTCCTCCTTACCCATCACTATCCCGAAACGAAAGATCACAGTTCTTAGAAAATCCTCCGCCTTGTGCGCCTCTGCTTCCCACCGGGCGCAGGTATTGCCCAGGAAGTCATCGTAATACTCATCGGTCTCCTTAAAAAAACTATGTCCAGCCCTATCCGGACCGTAATAGCCAATTGCCGATGCCGATAGCAGAACTTTACAATTCTCCCCGTATTCCCTCAGCTTACCTACCAGGAAGTTGGTGGTGTGCACCCTGCTATGTACTATTTCTTCTTTTCGTTTCGCGGTCCAGCGCTTGTCAGCTATACCCGCACCGGCCAGGTGTATCATCGCGTCCACCTTCTGCAGGTGTATCAGGTCAAATTTATCCAGGTAAGGATTCCAGTAGGCATAATGCACATGCGGAAGATCGTGCTGTTTCATCGGCGTACGGGTAAAGATCACCACCTCGTGCCCCGACTCTTGCAGGAGTTTGCACATATGATGACCTATAAAACCGGTACCCCCTGTTATGCCAACGGTCATAAATAATTAAACACTATTAATGAAAAATATAAGCAATATTATACTTGATATATAAAATTACTTAAAAATCAAGCCATCTCCGACCTTAAAGCCGGGTATTGAAAAATTAAACAATATCTGCACAATATTTCACTAACACCTCCGTTTATTTCTTGTAACACTTAAAATTCTTTGGATGGAACAAATGCTACTCCTCACTTTTACTGAAAAATCCGGAAAAACGCAGCTGATGAAAGGTGTGAATGATTTAGAGACGCTGATGCAGCAAATGAGAGTTTGCCTGGATACCGCCGCCAACGACCTCATGCAACCTCGCGCTGAAGCGGTACAGCAAATACTCAAAATGGCAAGGCAGTAAAGAAAGAAAAAACTCAGGAGCGGGTAGATGTCGGTATTTAGTGCCGCCGGCTATTTCGCTTTTGAGTTTCCTATTTTTTAGCCAAGTTCTATCAGGGTAATTTCTGCCAGTATTCCCAGCCTGCCCGGGTATCCCAGGAAACCGAAACCCCGGTTTATATACAGGTGCTGCTCATCTTTGGTGTACAGCCCGGCCCAGTTCTTATACACATATTGTATAGGGCTCCATCTTACTCCCGGTATCTCCACGCCGAATTGCATCCCGTGTGTATGGCCGCTCAGGGTCAGGTCCACATCCTTGTACTTCTCCACTACTTCAGAATCCCAATGCGACGGATCGTGAGATAACAGTATTTTAAACGGTGCATTCTTCTCTTCTATCCCTGCATAAGCCTTCGCCATGTCCCCATAGGTATGGAAACGCCAGGTAAATCCTGTTATATTTTCCACCCCTATCAGCCCTATACTGTCATTCCCTCTTTGCAAAAGCACGTGTTCGTTCATCAGCAGCCGCCAGCCCATATCAGCATGAAGAGCTATAATATCATCCAGGTTTTTCTTCTTCGCTTCATCTGAGGGCCACGTCTCATAGTCCCCGTAATCATGATTCCCTAGTGTCGAGAATACCCCCATCGGCGCCCTCAGTTTTGAGTATATTTCCTTGAATTTATCGTCCACCTCATCGGTCCTGTTGTTCACCAGGTCTCCGGTAAAGAAGATAACGTCCGGCTTCAGGTCCAGTATTTTTTGTATCCCGGCTTCTACAGCGGCATAGTTGTCAAAGCTGCCCGTATGTATATCCGATATCTGCACAATCTTCATTCCCTTAAACGACTCCGGCAGCTTCGGCGATGTAATCCTTATTCTGCGCACATGATACCGGTACCTGTTGCGCATGCCATATACAAAACCCGACAGCGACAAACCCGCCACACCCAGAGCCACCCGCATAATAAAAGTAGAACGTGGTATCAGCGAACCTGTCTTCTCAGGTATCTCTTCTTTTTTGGGCACCAGCTTGTTATAAATCCAGATGAAAAATCTCCTAACATCGTCCAGTAGCATAATTACAAGCACCAGCAACTTGCCTATTATCATACCCATGGCCACGGCAACAAATATGTTCCGCAGCATGTCAGGATAGTTATCCCAGTGTATGTGCCGGAAAAACATCATACAGCCTTCTACAAAAACCGTAAGAACTATATGCAGGCTAATAAAAACAAAACGCAGCCTGCGGGGAAACTTGCGCACAGCCGAGCGAACGATCAGGAAACTATAATACTCTGCAAGTACCAGTATGACTATAAAGATGATCCAGCCCATAAGCCCTAATATTTAATGAATTCGTCTATTTGTTGTTCTATCGCCCTTGCAGTGGCCGGTTGCAGCAGCTTACCGTCCATATCCATTTCATCGTTAATGCGCGATAGCGGAAGTTTGTTATACATCACGTTCATCCGCATATAGTGCAGTATGTTGGTCATATGCTCTATGCCGCGCAGGTTACCGCCGCGGCCGTCAGCTACACCTACCAGCATCGCCTTTTTGTACCACCAGCAGTTGCGGATGTCACTGTGGTCTATCATCGCTTTCAGTATACCGGGGAAACTGCCGTTATACTCGGGCATTATAAATACAAACTTCTCCGCCGGTATCAGGTATTGCTGCTCTATATTGCTCATCTCCGCCCCTTTCTCCCATACACACTTGTCCTCAAGCGATAAAAGCTGAACGTTTTCCGCCTTAGCCGACATAATACTGTAATACAGGTTGGCTACCCGCAGTGTCATACTATCCTTCCTGTTGGTCCCGGAAATTATCGTGATCATCTGCTAATAAATGCTTCGCAAAGGTACTTGCTTTATACAAGTCTCATACATAGCCATATTATCAATATTTATAGAGTGGTTATATGCACACTCTCGGCTCGGCTTACTCCTTCACCTGACCGCTATCATTAAAATTGGCTAAATTTATATAGTCTAATCTACGCTTATGCTCTTCCAGGTCCTGATGGCCGTGGCCGGTTTGTTTGCCTTATTTAGCCTTGGCTTTTCCAAAGATTATTATGCCCGCTTTATCGTCCTGCTCATGTGCGTGTCGGTAACACTCACCCTGCTCTCCATCCCCACCCTAAAAACCGTTGGCCTCGTCCTCTATTCAGTTTCGCTGGTACTTACCATTGTATACGCCCTTCTGAAATCAGAATTCAGCGCCCGCAAAAGATCGCTCTTACTTCTGCTGGCTATTCCCGTTTTTATTGCCCTAATGTTCCAGCTAAACCAGTGGCCTGCCGTTAATATAATGTACGGACTTACCGGTCTGTCGCTTATTTCAGCTCTCTTCATTTTCATCGGCGGTATCGGCGCTTACAAAAGCGAACTGGGCATCCTTGCTATCATTATTGCCGATGCCTTAATACATGTTGTCATCTACTTTCAGTGGCAGCTCTACAGCTTCTAAAAAAATAGAGCCCCCCGCAGACGCAGGAGGCTCTTTTTGATAGAGTCCAAAGACTATTATTGTATGATTACCAGTTTCTGTGTTTCACTCTTCACACCATTGGCATACTTTACAAAGTAAATACCGGGTGAAAGGCTGCTCACATCCACAGGTATAGTCTGGGAACCTTTCTGGACAGAAAGTGATTTATTAACCACTACTTTACCGCTCACATCTACCAGTGTAAGATCAGCTGTAGCGTCTTCCTCGCTGCTTATCATGGCATAGAACATATTATTTGCAGGGTTAGGATACAGCGCCATTGTGCCTGAAGCATTGCTTGCAGTAGTATTCACACTTTGAGGCCATCCGAGGGTATTTACAGTAGTGTTAGTTACAATAGGTGCATTGTAGTCAAAGTAGATCGACGCATCATTGTGGAACTGCGTACCCTGGGCCAGGTTAGGCTTCACTTCTATTGAGTAGATAAAGTAACCATGGCTGCCCACTTCGTTGTACATAGCTGCAGGCAGGTTGATATTGTTGAATTCATACTTCAGTACTCCTGTCTCCGTCAATGTCACCTGGCTCGGATGAGTAGAATAGATCGGTTTCAGAGTGGTAAGATCCAGGTCGCTATCCAGCGTATCCAACACCACTATATTCTGTGCCTGCCAAGTACCCAGGTTCTGGAAGTGTACTGTATACTCAAGTACTGAATCCTGCGGGAAAATAGTACCCTGTGTACCATAGCCCTTAGGCGATACTTCCTTAAAGTTAGGATCGTAAGAAGAAACCACCACAGGCTGATAGTAGCTCACATTGTTCCACGGAGAATAATCATTCAGCCAATCGCTCATTGATGCAGTGTATGAAGTAGAATCTTTAAAAACAAGTGATGTACCAAGGGGAATATTGGTGGGCACCGCGTAGTCTTTAGAAATAGATACCGATGCAGCTGGGGCAAGCGTAACCGACCCTGAAGCTATATCATACCAGCCGCCTGTACCACCTGTGTAGTAAGTAGATGGAACAAAAACAGGAGAAGGCATTTGAGCATCAGTTTTGAAGCCCGCCATCAGTGCTGCTTCTGTTACTGTACCCTGGTTGGTAATAACTGCACTCAAGTGGTAAGTATTACCGGGCACTGGTGGAATCAAATGCGTAGAACTTACACGCACAGAGTGGATAGTAGCTACTGTATTGGCAAAATCATTAGTTATAGTACAACCTGAAGATGCTGTAGCATTTACGGATATAGAATTGTTCTGGCAGGTGGCCAGCGGATAGTAACTCTGCACTGTTTCTGACAGTGTGTAGGTACCGCTCGGCACTATGAAAGAATAATCGCCGTTAGCATTTGTATAGGCATAGCCTATACCGCTCAGGTGCATTTGTATATTAGGTATACCGCTTTCACCCAGGTCTTGGGTACAGTTGTTGTTGGCATCGTTATACACAGTACCGGTTACAGTACAATAGCATGAATTATTATTCGGGTTGTAAGGAACTGTTACATACTTGGTTTGGTAACAGCCGTTAACATCAGTCACGGATACTATGTATTGACCATCGTTAAGTCCGGTGATTGTACTTGTAGTGCCACCATTATTCCAGGAATAAGTATACGGAGCAGTACCACCTGTCGGATTCACCGTTATTGCGCCGTCATTAGCAAAGATGCATGATTCAGGTGTAGTGCTTGCACCTATAGTAATAGGTGTTGTAGCAAGCAAATAATGGCTTTTGGTCCTCGTGCATCCCACTGCATCAGTGATCACGACGCTATGGGTACCTCCCTGGAGGCTACTGGCTGTCTGTGTGGTAGCACTGTTACTCCAGGAGTAAGTGTAAGGACTGGTACCGCCGCTGGGGTATACCGTAAGCGAACCATTGGCAGTGGTGCATGAGGGACTGATTTGCGAAAAACTTGCAGATATAACATTCACAGGTGGAATGGTCGCTACTCCCGTGCGAACGCAGCCCACTGCATCTGTTACCGTGAATGCATAATTGCCCGCCGGTACACCACTAACCGTTATACCCGTCTGTACCGGAAGTGTATTCCATACAGTGGTATATGGCGCAGTACCGCCACTTATCGTAAGAGTAGCAGATCCTGTTGGTGAAGTACATGAACTAGGTGTAGTGGTGTAGGTCACATTAATAGGCGTAGAAGAAAATACATTCGCATAACCGTTACCTATACAACCGTTCGCATCTGTTACAGTCACACTATAGTTGCCTGCCGAGAGGCTGCCGATTGTTTGAGTTGTCGCAGTATTACTCCACAAGTAGGTATAAGGTGGCATACCGCCTGAACCAAATGAGGTGGCAGATCCATCATTTTGAAGACAGGTAGCCGGCGATATCGTAACATTGGCACCTATAGTCACAGCCTGTGTTACGTTTGCATACGCAGTGTAATCACATCCGTTGGCATCAGTCACTTCCACGTTATAGTAGCCCATCATCAGGCCTGTTATAGCACTGGTTGTCGCCGCATTGCTCCACAGGTAAGTATAGGGCCCTGTGCCGCCGGTAACACCGGTAATAGTAGCAGAACCGTTCGAACAGTTGGCAGGAACAGTGGTGATTGCTACCTGCATAGCAAAGTTGTCGTACACCTGTATGGAATCAAATTCATATAAAGAGCCGAATACACAGCCATTGGCATCAGTTATGGTGATACCATAGTCACCTTCGGGCAGGCTCGCCGGGTTGGTGGTGCTTACTGTTGTTAGTGTCGTTTTGTCCCACCATACATATGTATATGGGGCTGTACCACCCGTAACGGAGGCCGTTGCTGTACCCGGTGTAGGACAAACCGCAGACGTAGTGGCTACAGTGTAGTTCATCGGGTACGACTGGAGGCCGTCGTATGCCTGGTTACTGCCTGCATCGGTAACCGCTACCGACACGCTTCCACCGGCCCAGTTAGTCAGCACATCAGAAGTAGTCATCACCCCCGAATTCACAATAGGCGGCTGGCCAAATACATACCAGGTGACGGTCAGAGGTGGTGTTAGCCCCGAAAAATTGGCGGTTACAACACCGTCGTTGTTACATGGTGCCGTGGTGAGCGACAGGGTAACGCTTTGTGCATAGGACGCCAGGGAGCCGGCGGTCGCCAGCAATAGCGTAAGAAGTTTTCTCATAAACTTAGGTTTTAGTGTGAAGGAAAAGTTATCAGCTATATTGACGCTGACCGATGCGGAAATGTTAGAGTTTTTAAATAAAAAACTGAGTTTTAATGCACAGGCAGGCACACGATTAACCAAAAGTTATTTCTTTAGGTTAGTCACAAAAAAATGAAAAGCTTACATCAGTATCTTATTCACAGCTTTAACCGGCTCAGGCAAATCGGTTTCATCCAGCATTTCCCGCAGGTCTATCTCTATTGTCCTGCTCAGTGAAGATATTGGCACATCATTGGCTCCGCCTTCAAAGGGATTCTCCGTGCTTTCCCCTATTCGCTCCATCGATTGGAAAACCCAGGTGATAACAGTACTGAATGGTATGGTCAGCCACACATACGAATCGCCTATTCTGTGAAACTCCTGCAGCATCCCGAACGGAACCAACAGTACGAACAGGCGTATAAAGAACAGGTTAACACTGGCAAATTGCCGTGGATACGGAAAGTTTTTGATGCGCTCACTTTTCCCCTGCTGTTCGTAGAGGTTTATGAGCATGTTCTCCATCTCTATGTAGCTTAGTTGGGCTATAAAGCCTCTTTCCTTCAGTTCTTTTAGTTGCTTTGACTGAAGACTGATAAGATGTGTGGCCCTGTTCTTTTTCCGCAGAATGTACTCCCTGTCTTCTTCACTCAGGTATTTGGCCAGCTCATCTTCCAGTTTGGTTTCCTGCTCAGGTACGGAAAAGAACTTTCTATACTCTTTATTATAGGGTTTGTTCATGTTCTCCCATGCCCGTGGCTCTCTTAGTTGAAAACGGAGAGCAGTTAGCCAGCCCACATGCCGGTATATCAACTCCCGATGAATCTCTGCTTGTTCCTCCTTATCGGTGCTGATCACGCAGTCGCGTACCAGGATGCCCCACGACCTGCTCTGGTTCACTATAGAGCCCCATATGGTGCGGGCTTCCCATAAGCGGTTATATGTTTGGGTATTCTTAAAGCCAACCAGGAAGGCTGCCGCTGTACCAACAAGCGCTATGGGCACCCAGGGTATTGCCAGCCAGCGCCAACCGTAGCCCTGGTAAAATATAGTTGGTACCGTCGCTATCAGCAGCAGTATATAGATATCCCTCCTGGTCCAGATAATGAACTCTTTCAGCTTGTAGTGATTACCGGTATGCATAAAGGAGGCCTTTGTTACAAAATACAGCTTTTAATTATCAATGTAAAGCTGTAAAAAAATCCTCTCCCGATTGAAACCGGGAGAGGATAGCAAAAATATGGATGTAATATTGAGACTACAGTCCCATCAGCACACCCACATTAAGGCGCATATTACGATTCTTCACGTCCACTGCTTCATTAGCATTGTCACCTTGTGTTGCATCCATCAAACCGCGATAGTAGCTACCATCCAGGTTCAGCCATGTTGCATCACCTACCCTTACATTCACACCGGCACCGGCTTCACCGCCAAAATCTGCCCTCTTAAACATCTGGCCTGCACCATTACCATACGTCACGTCACGCTGTCCCATTGTTTCGTTTTTCATGTAGTGGTCTTCAATCAGCAGTAGACCTACTGATGGGCCTAAGAATATCTTAGGACGAACAGAGCTACCTGCTGCACCAAAGAAATAATAAGCCTTCGGGGTCAGACGCAGATACGTGGGATCAACTGTAAAATTGTACTCCTGGCCGTTTTGCATATACTCTTGCGTAAAACCTTCATGAGAGGCTGTAAGGTCGGCACCCCAACCCCAGTTAGCATGGTTTGAATAAATTAAACCGATACCCAGGTGGGCAGATGGCTTGAACTCCATGCCCTGCATATCACTTACCCAACTATGGCCAAAACCTGCTATAGGACCAAGTGATAAATTAGACCCAACTCTATTGTTTTGGGCAAATGAAGTAAATCCTGCCAACATAGTAACTCCTAATACAATCATTAACTTTTTCATAGTTCCTAACGTTTGTTCTAACTAGGTATTGCAAAAGACCATACCATGACAAAGCTTTTTGCTGCTGACTTTGCAGTTTTTTAACATCTTATCGTCGTTTTATATATCTTTATAACACCTAAATAAAAAACCTGATGAAAAAGCTCTTCTTTGCCACCATGCTGCTGATGGGTTTCTACAGTGCTATCGCACAGAACTGGAAATGTTTCACTCCCGGCACCAATCAGTACTTTACTAACAATTACGGTTATGTGCGCGGCATGCGCATCGACTCTGTCGTGACTACAGGTGCAGACAACGTATACCACCCTTTCAGGACGGTACGGATGCTGAACTATTGGATGTCGGCAGTGGACAGCAATGGCGGTAGCTGGTTGGGCAAAAATGTGGTGGCGCAACCCGGCGGCTCGTTTCTGTTTGATAATATCTACGGCGATACGGTATTGATAGAAACGATGGCTAACGTTGGCGATAACTGGATGTTTTACAACGATACTACAAACAACTACTATACAGCGACAATCAGCAGCATCGACACAATGACCATACTGGGCAATCCTGATTCTATTAAGCGCATAACACTCACCGCGTATGTAAATGGTGTCTATGCACCTTCCGATTCGTTTGATAATACAGAGTTGGTCCTCAGTAAAAACTATGGCTTTGTACAGGCAATAGATTTGTACAACTTCCCTTATCACCGGCCGGATACAGTATTTGCTTATCACAATGTTGACTACATTTTCGCCCGGTCTTTAGAAAATCCGGCTTATTACATAAATCATAACCACACATTCACTTCATACAATTTTGCCAGTACGTACGCACCGGGTAAATACAACTGTGTTTTCAGGGCAACAGACTTCCCCAATCCTTCAATGGCGCAACTCGGCGGCGGCTGGAACGTGGGCGATGCTATTCATTTTTCAAATTGCTATGTTTCCAGCCAGGGCTGTCTGCAAACACCGGCGTATATACACTACGACACAATTACACAAAAGAATGTAAACGGTGGTGACATTACTTATCATTACACCGGTCGCTTTGCAGCAATGTCGGGCTTAGTGGGTTCCACGCCTGTGTATACCATCTCTGCCCATACAGACTCGTTTACTTACTCTGCAAATGAATTCATCCAGACCCACATGCCCGAAGAGATATCGGCTACGATGGAAAAATCATGGCAGTATTACTTCTACCCCGGCGATACCAATTATTGTGGCCCCGGCGCATTATTCCACAGGGTAAGTACCAACCTTTCCTTCGGGCAGATCGTTATTGTTGGCATGGGTTGGGAGCCGCTTACGCTTGAAACGTACAAATACGGCCTCGGCCAGGTAAGGAGTTTCTACGATCCTGGCGACCCGCTTGACGGAATGCTGTATGACACCACCGTAAAATTCATACTGAAGAACAACCAGTCTTGTGGTGTACCGATTACCGTGATGCCGGCAGGCGTGGAAAAGATAAAGCCTTTCAACCCCGAAAACATCAAACTCTACCCCAACCCCGCCCTTGCTACAATTAACATTGAAGCACCTCAAAACGGCTATAACTTATTGCTCATCAATACCCTCGGGCAGAATATACTCACAAAAGCTGCCTGTGGGGAAAAAGAAACACTTGATGTAAGTCATCTGCTACCCGGCCTGTACTATATGCAGCTGGAAACGAAGGAGGGACAGCTCATCACTAAAAAACTCCTGATAGAGAGATAAAAACAAACGTCCCCTGCATGGTTTTTATATGTTCATACTGAACAGTAAAAATCATATTTATGAAAAGGATCAAAACAACAGTACTCCTTTTATGTCTCTCCGTATTTTCCTTTACCGCCTGTAACAATGAGCCTAAAGGCGACGAGGCCAGCGTGACCGAAGAACAGGCCGCAGCCAATGCCACCGGCCAGACTTATGCAGTGGACACAGCTGCCTCTTACATTCGCTTTACGGGTAATGGCGTAGGTAAAGCGCATCCCGGTCGTTTCCGCCTTGCAAATGGCGAAGTGGCCATAATGAACAATCAGCCGACAGGGGGCAATTTCACGATTAATATGTACTCACTGGACATGGAGGAAGAAGGTGAGTCTATCGATAAAAAATTGCAGCCGCATCTGCTGAGCGACGACTTCTTTGGCACAGAAAAATACCCCACTGCAAAGTTTGAACTCACGAGTATAGAACCATATAAAGAAAGTGCCGATAATAAATCGGTAGTAGCGGGAGCTAACTATATGATAAGCGGCAATCTGACACTTAGAGAACAGACCAAAAATGTGAGCTTCCCCGCCAAGGTAGACGTGGATGCCAACAAGGTAACTGCCAAAGCCGATTTTGACATAGACCGCAGGCAGTGGGATATAACCTATGGTAATGACAAAAGTCTGGGCGATAAATTTATCTCAGAAACTGTGAATATTGAATTGAGACTGGAAGCCAACAAACAGTAAAGCCTCTATACAAGCAAGCCTTCCCGTAATAACGAAACGGGGGGGCTTTGTAATACCTGGAATTTTT
This sequence comes from uncultured Bacteroidota bacterium, assembly GCA_946887345.1. The sequence continues at coordinate 13,180 of CAMPKR010000019.1, forward strand.
ACTTCAATTTTTGGTTTTTTGGGGAGGCGGAAAGCCGCGCCGATACTGGAAAGCTTAGTTTTTTGTTTGAATTTTACTTGAATTTTGTTTGAATTTTACTTGAACTATGCTTTAACTATACTTTAATTTGCTTGAATTTTACTTTCACTTTCTTTTAAGTGTCCCGTCCTGAAATAGGTTTACACTTGGTTAGATAATCCTGATTTTAGTTTACATGTCATTTTTTCAGTCCTGAAATTAGTTTACAGCTAATTCTTAATCCTGTTTTTGGTGTACAGTCTGATGCTTTTTTTAATTGTTGAGAGGAGAGTGTTATGGGCTGCCATGTGTGTGACAGCTACTGCCATATGCCTGCCGTTTACTGCTATGATGGTGCCAGGAACTGGCAGCAGAGTGCCATGTGAGTGCCACTATAAAACTGAGAAGGGCCGCTACAGGAGCGGTTCTGCCTGGATAAGTGGGTTTACAGTTATGTCAAAGAGCGTGGGCCATGCTGTTAGTGCCAAGGCTGATGGTAAAGATACGGAATGAGGAGGGGGTGATGCAAATTTTGGGAGGGGTATGTGGGAAACTTTTTTCGTGTTGGGGTAGGTTGGCTAGCTCAGTCGCTGTGTCTCAATGCTGTGGACCTCCCCGGCCCGGCTGCACACAAGGCTATGCGGGCCACCCCTCCTAAAAACAGGAGGGGAGCTTTCTTTGGTTGCTTGATTAGATTGGTTGCTGTGTCTCAATGCTGTGGACCTCCCCGGCCCGGCTGCGCACAAGGCTATGCGGGCCACCCCTCCTAAAAACAGGAGGGGAGCTTTCGGGTTACAAATTTATTGTTTGATTATTTTCTCTGTCCTCTTACTGCCGCTCAGACCTACGACGTTGATAAAATAGACTCCTGCAGGGAGGTGCTCTATATCTACTCGTGGTGAACTGCTATTACAGGTTTGATGCAGGACAGGCTGGCCGAGGGTGTTGCAGATGGTTATTTCTTTGAGCGTGTTGCTGCCGGTGATGGTTATTTGTGAGGTTGCGGGGTTGGGGCTGAGGGTGAAAGTGAGGGGTTTTACTTCATTTACATGCAGCGGCCAGCAGTGGGGGTTGAAGGAGACTTTGCGGATGCGATAGTTCCATTGATCAGCTATATAGATATTGCCACAAGAATCTACGGTAACACCAAAGGGGTGATTTACCTGGGCGGAAGTGGAAACTATAAAATCACCGTTGAAACCTCCTACACCAGTTCCGGCAACCGTATGAATAATCCCTTGATTATCCACCTTGCGTATCCTATCATTCACATAGTCTGCTATGTACAAGTTGCCAAGGTCATCAATAGAAATACCCATTGGTGAAATCTGTGCAGAAGTAGCCGGTATTTCATCTCCATTATAGACTGCTACTCCATTGCCCGCTACAGTGGTTATTATTCCTGACATTATATCAATCTTTCTTACTCTTGAAGCGCACGCCACGTAAATATTACCATATTTGTCGCAACAAATGCTATAGTTTATGGCCAGGCTGGCATTAATTGCAAGTCCGCCGTCGCCACTGTCTACACCAACACCATTTCCAGCGATCGTTGAAATATTTCCGTTTGTATCTATGCGCCTAATCCTAGTGAAGCTATCTGCGAAATAAAGCGTGCCTAGTTTGTCAAAGCAAATACTTGTAGGTATTACCGTTGCCGAAATAGCAAGTCCACCATCTCCGGTAGAGCCTGAAATTCCATTGCCGGCTATAGTTGTTATGATTCCAGTATTGGCATCTATTTTCCTTATCCTGTAATTCTTAAAATCAGGGATGAAGATATTTCCATCCGGGTCTACGGCAACATCGACGGATAAGTTTAGTTGTGCGACGGCTGCAAGTATATTGTCACCATTGTATCCATTGCTGCCAGTGCCAGCTATAGTATGTATAATACCATTCGTATCGATCATTCTCACTCTACTATGCACACTATTGGCGGGCATATAATAATTACCACGTCTATCGAAGAT
>CAMPKR010000020.1 GCA_946887345.1 uncultured Bacteroidota bacterium
GCAAGCCCTGCAGGTACCTATTGCCTGTTAATAATTGACAAATATTTTACCGGGGTTCAGGATGCCTTTCGGGTCAAAAACAGCCTTTATCTGCTTCATTAGTTCCAGCTGAAGTCCGGTGAAGGCTATATCCATGTAATTTTTCTGCACCAGGCCTATTCCATGTTCTCCTGAGATAGTCCCGCCCAGCCGGACTACTTCTTTAAACAGCACTCGTATTGCCTCCGGCAGTTTGTCATTCCAGTCGGAATCGCTCATATCCCCTTTTACTATGTTCACGTGCAGGTTACCATCCCCGGCATGCCCGTAACAAACAGACTTGAATCCATATTTCCTGCCCATCTCCTTTACTAGCCTCAGCAGCTCCGGCAATTCAGCACGCGGCACCACGGTATCTTCCTCTTTGTATATCGAATTGTTCTTTACAGCTTCTCCCACTTTTCTTCTAAGGGCCCATAGCATTTGCTTCTGCTTATGACTATCGGCAAATAGCACCTCGCCGATATCGTACCGCTGCACTATGCCACTTATACCTTCTATTTCCTTGTACAGCTGATCTTTATTGTTTCCATCCACTTCTATCAGTAGGTGAGCTTGTATATCACCAGGCAGATCAATTCCCTGTACCTGTGTATAACGCATACTCCACTCCACGGCATCGCGCTCCATAAATTCGAGTGCCGAAGGTGTATATCCGGCTAGCATAATTGCGTTCACCGCTTCACAGGCAGCAATAGCAGACCGGAATGGCACCAGCAAAAGCAAATCATACTTCACCGCAGGAATCAATCGCAACACTATTTTAGTAATGATGCCCAATGTGCCTTCACTTCCTACCAATAACTGAGTAAGATTATACCCGGTAGCGTTCTTTAACACATTGGCTCCTGTCCATATCACTTCTCCATTAGGCAGCACAGCCTCCAGGTTAAGCACGTAGTCTTTTACCGTTCCATACTTCACGGCCCTGGGTCCACCGGAATTTTCTGATACATTTCCACCTATAAAGCAGGAACCCTTACTGGCAGGATCAGGAGGATAGAAGAGTCCCTTCTCAAGCACAGCCTCTTGCAACACCTGGGTAATAACCCCAGGCTCAGTCGTAACCTGGAAGTTGCGGACGTCTATGTTCAGAATTTTATTGAAGCGCTTCATATCCAGCACCACGCCACCCATTACCGGAAGCGCGCCCCCACTTAAACCTGTGCCTGCACCGCGAGGTGTTACGGCTATCATCTGCTCAGAGCAGTATCTCATAATTTGGCTGAGTTGCTGGGTATTCTCCGGCTGCAATACAATTTCAGGGGGGTATCTCAGGTCTTCAGTTTCGTCGCTGGCACAACGATCCAGTTCATCAGCATCGGTCAAGACCATAGATGCCGGCAAGACAGAACGGAAATATGCTAAGTCAGCTTCAGAAATCCTTTTAAATGACATAAACCAAAGGTAGGAGTAAAGTCATTCTTTCTCTACCGCCAATTCGCAGAAGCCGGCTCAGCTTCTTCTTTTTTATAGGCCTCATAAGCACGGTTTATAAACTTCGGAAGTTCGTCCAGGTTAGGGCAGGTATAGAGGATGAACACATAATCAGCATTGTCAAGGCTGCCTTTCCAGTTATAGCTACTTATATCCGTTTGATATTGCCCATCCCTATGTGCATCTACAAAGTAGGGCCAGAATTCCCAGTGATTATGGAGCCTGCCAATGCTATCTTCAATCAGGAGCCACATAAAGCTGTCACCTACATACACAGCGCTAGGCTTATTTTTCATCGAGTCATTGCGAATACTTATCGTGGGATAAATAAACGATTCCTTCATTGGAGTGATGAGGTTCAGTGAAGCACCTATATCATTGTCAGCACTACGGGGAACATCTGTCTGGGTAAGCGTGTAATCAAAATCGGGCATTGGAATATTGCTTTCACGCGATATGTAGTTGGCAAAACTGTCAACAGCAAAAGTTGCGCCGTATACCGTCCAGTGAATTCCCTGCTTGCTGAATACCCTCTTCTTAGTTTTCTTCAATTCACTGAACACCTCGTTAAAATCAATGTAGGCTATCCCCAGTGAATCAAAATAACGCTTATATACCTCTCTGTTGGTAGGACCTGTAATGGTATCGAGCGGATGCTCCGGCAAATATTCCGGTAAACAATCAGCTTTAGACGGCGCAAACACCATAACAAATTTCTTATTGCGCGCCTTAAATACATCATGCAGGTACTTCATTTTAGATGAGATATCCGCTATCTCTTTGTACCCCAGGAAATCCCGGCCCAGGTAGGCATCAATATATTCTTTGTAAAAAAGATACTGCTCCTTTCCCAGGATACCATTACTATGCACCATGTTAAATAGAGAGAAATCTACCTGGTGACTTATCCTCACCAAATCCGGTCTGAAACCCACATTATCATTTATGTACTTTGTCTTTTGTTCCTGGTAACCACCACTCCACCAGGCCTGCTTTGTGAATGTAGTGTCCTGTGCCGACTGGTAATAACCTTTCAGTTCCATTGATTTGAGCAGATTAAGATTATACTGCACTAACGGCATACTCAACAAAGTAAACACCAGCCCAAAGAGTATCTTCTTCTTCCTTTCTCCCGTCATATCAAAACCTGAAATAGATAAAGGGATTAAATGTTGATGTAGTGATCCTTGCAGCCGCCAGTACGCCCAGCAGCAAGACTACACAGGTCATTAAGCCATGCCCCCGGATGCTAAAGTCACCAAAAAATACTTTCTCCTGCACTTTTTCACCATATTTTGTTAAGGCAAAGAATGAGAAGAAGGTAGCCATAAGCATTGTAAATACATAAAGCCTGTCAGGCATCCAGGTAAAAGTTTCAGCCTTCCAAACGAACATTCTTTGTATAAAATCAAGGGCCGGAGACAATTCCTCCAGTCGGAAAAACACCCAACCTATAACTACCACAAAAAAGGTATACACCACTGCCAGCTTACCGATTTTAGCCAGCCATTTACTAAGGAACAATCGCTCTATCACAAGGAAGAGGCCATGATAGGCTCCCCATATTATAAAACCCCAGGCTGCTCCATGCCACAAGCCTGAAGCCAGGAAAACGATCCACAAATTAAAATACAGCCGTGACGGACTAACCTTATTACCTCCGAGAGGAATGTATAGATAATTGCGCATCCAGCTGCCCAGTGTTATGTGCCACCTTCTCCAGAATTCAGTAATAGAAAGAGAGGTGTACGGACTATTAAAATTCTCCGGAAATTTAAAACCCATCATAAGGCCAAGCCCGATAGCCATGTCCGAATATCCCGAAAAATCAAAATATATCTGGAAGGTATAGCTGAGAGCAGCCACCCACGCAGCTGCAGTGCTCACGTCGCTCAGGGGCATCGCATATATCTGGTCTGCGGCCTGCCCAACTACGTTAGCTATCAGCACCTTCTTTCCCAGGCCTATAAAAAATCTATATAGTCCTTTGAGCTTGTTGTCAACCGTCTCGTTGGAAGTGTGATTATATATCTGGTCTGCAAAATCATGATACCTGATAATAGGGCCGGCTATTAACTTGGGGAAAAGAATAATATACAATTGATAATCCCAGAATTTCTTCAATGGCTTGTGCACTCCCCTGTATACATCCACTACATAAGTGAGTGTTTCGAAAGTGTAAAAAGATATACCGATAGGTAGTACCAGGCTCAGCCATGGAATCGGTTTCATTCCGGCCAAGCCTAAAACCTGGTTAATATTATCTACAAAGAAATTACTGTACTTGAAATAAAATAGAAGTCCGAGGTTGACAGCTAATGACAGACAAAGAAGAGCTCTTCTGGCTCGCTTCGTAGAGGAATTGTACATCAGCCGTACGAGATAAAAATCCAGTACCGTTGTTCCTAGAATAACAAAAATGAACCGCGGAGCACCCCAGGCATAAAAGAATATACTGCCGGCGAGAATTATAGCATTCTTATATTTTTCATCGGCCAGGTAATAAAGCGCGAAAAATATCGGCAGGAAATAGAAAATAAATATGATACTACCGAATACCATCAGGTATAGAGTTATGGTATAGGATTAACGACATGGACACTGAATATAGTTGCAAACTTAACTATTTGGGCCATTTCTCACAATAATAAAAAGTCTAGTACCTTGCATTGCATAATACTATCTTTTGCCTATATTTGGGCAAAGCAAGGGAGTATGACTATAGAGAATACCGAGTCGCAAATGCGCAAAGGGATATTGGAAATGTGCATCCTGGGCATTATACTGCGGCAGAAAGAAGCCTATCCCAGCAATATATTGGAACAATTAAAAGAGGCAAAACTGGTAGTGCTGGAAGGAACCCTTTATCCCTTGCTTACACGACTAAAAAATGCCGGTATGCTTAGCTACAGGTGGGAGGAGTCAACGTCGGGGCCACCTCGTAAATACTATTCACTTACCAGGCCGGGCATAAAGTTTTACGCACAACTTCGCAGCACCTGGGATGAATTGAGTACCGCAGTAGATCATTTAACCACTTCTTTATAAAAAAAACAGAATATGCAACGTATCATTCAGATCAATATCGCCGGCAGAGTGATTGCCATCGAAGAAGATGCATACACCCTGCTCAATGATTACATCAATGCACTTGAACGTCAGTTCGCAGGCGAAGAGGGCAAAGAGGAGATAATCCAGGACATTGAATATCGCATCGCTGAGCTATTCAGCATAGCCATGGAAAGCGGAACAGCGGCTATCAACCGACCGGCCGTGCAAAAAGTTATCGACACACTCGGCCCCGCCAGTGAGATAGGAATGAAGGAGCAAACAGCAGGCAGAAATCTTCCTGTACCCTATTTGCCAAAGGAGCAGGAGGATTATGAGCGCCGGCATTATGGCTACCGCCGTATTTACCGCGACCCTCATGATAAAGTACTGGGAGGTGTTTGCAGCGGCATAGCAAAGTACTTCGACATGGACCCTACCATTGTCAGGCTAATTGTGGTGATGTTATTCCTTTGTTTCGGCATAGGCCTGCTGGCTTATATCATCGCCTGGGTAGTAATTCCCGTTCCGAGAACAGCTTACGATATGGACAATATGCATGGAGACCCCATGACTATTCACAGAATGGCCCGTAACATGCAGGATGAACTCCAGGATTTAAAACGCCGCGCAGAGCAAATGAGTAAAGAACTACGGGATTTCTTTGCCAAGAAACACTAACGCCTGCCCGCCGGAATTGATCCATTAATGAGCTTATCGAATTCGTTAATTGTCAATGGCGATGCCCTGTATTGGAGGAAAGGCAACCACATTTGATCACCATTATTCCATTGTTCCACAATGGCGTTGTAGAGTATTTCTTTATTCTTGTTTACTATAAATATGCGTGGCGTAGCCCCCATACATACGAAGTAACTGCCATCAGCCAATTGCTGCACGCTGCCTGCCCTGGTAGATGTAGGCGATGCTTCACTATCTATCATACAGGGAAACTCCCATTTCTTCGTGTAATTATTTGTGTCACCGGCCACTTCACTTAATACTATTATTCTGGCAACTGTATCCTGCAGATCGTCATCAATGGCACTCTCAGCAATGGATATATTAGCCGGGCTGCCATTCCCATTGCTGAAAAAATAAAAGTCACCATCCAGGTTAATATTTACGCTATGCTGTTTCAGGAAGCCATTCTTCCTTTTTCCTGTATATCTTGAAAGCACAGCCTTATCGGGGTAGCTGATCTTAAATATCTTACTTATGTGCCTGAAGCTGGCATATAATATTTCGCTTTTTTCATCGAAGCAGAAGGCGTTCAAATTTGTTCTCGGGTTGAAATCTCCGTGTTTTGTTCTCTTGCTAAATATTTCCTCATTGGAAAAAAATGGTGCTGAATGCCACTCCCAAACTGTTTTCCCTTCGTCATTGTACTCCACTATGGCATCAAACACTACATCTTTGTAGAGACTATCCTTCCCATCTACCATATCCTTTGGTATCCACCTGTCTTGAACTTCATTTATCAACGTCATATAATTACCGGAACTTAGCCGCCGAAGCTCATGGTGATAATTTAGCACCTTTCTGTTTGCGGTATCACCAGGTGGCGTGCTCCAAAGAACATTTCCATTATAATCTACTTCGTATCCCTGTCCACCTGCTATATAGGTCACGGTGTTGAAAGGACTTAACCTGATATCAATTTTACTCAGCTGTTTTGCCGGATCTCTCTTATCCGCCATGTACCATACTACTTCTCCTTTCAAATTATACAAGGCATCACAACCATCTAAAAAAAAGCAAAGTGTGCTGTCAGGATACTTATTCTCCAAAACACGTATACGGTAATGCTGTTCATCAGGCCCAAGTACCCTGAAATGTACTATTTTACTCTTACCTATTTTTTTCCCGCTTTTGTCCAGGTACTCCACCCACCAGGAATACTCTACATTGAATAACGGCAACTCTGCTATGAGTTCATTTGTAGTACGCTCTTCTTCAAAAAACGGGCTCTCCTTTATTTTCCTGCCTTCCTCAATGCGTCCCTCATAAATCTTGAATCGATAACGGTCAGCTCCTTTCATTTTTTCAGCAACAAAGGGAATTCTCCGGGCGAAAAATGATGCGCCTTCCGCAGGGTAGGTTGTTGCAGAGAGCACACTGCTTTTGAGCAGCAACAATAATATAAGATACTTTATGCCCCTGGTTGGGTTAGGCATCTGTACGTCAATTAAGGATTTCAAAAAAAAAATGGTGACGGACTAGTACTGGAGCAAGCGTAGTGGTACTAAGTACTATTCAGCGAAAGTATAGTTCATTCTTTATAAATACAAATACGATTTGGCTATCGCAATATTTATTCCGGCAAAGCCGTAAAAATTAACTTGTCAAGATCATCTGCATATACAGGGGTCGCCCTGTATTGAGGGAACGGCTTCCATTGCTGTTCTCCATCATCCCATTTCTCAACTATAGCGTTAAACAGAACTTCTTTTTTTGCGGTGACAATAAATATTCTTGGCGTGCCGCCCATGCATACAAAATAATTGCCGTCTCTCAACTGACTTACGTTGCCGGCCCTTGATGACGCGGCTGGAGCCTGGCGATCAAAATTGCATTTGAAATCCCAAACCTTTTCGTAGCCCACACTGTCATGACCGTATTCCCGAAGTATCGTCACCTCAGCTATTGAATCGGCCAAGTCTTCGCCAGCAACAGCTTCCATCGGGGAAAAATTAGCCATTCGGCCGTTGTTGTTATTAAATATATAGAGGTTACCCTCAGCGTTGACACCGATTGTATGCTGTTTCTGAAAAATACGTTCCCCATTTTGCAGTGTTCCACTATATTCAGCTAACACTTTATTTTCGGGATATTTAATCTTAACAATCTTGTTAATATCCTTAAATCCACAATAGATTACACTCCTCGCTTCATCAAAACAAAAGGCATTCATATGCGTATTTGGCGATATCCTGCCGTCTACAAATTTCTTCCTGAATATCTGCTCATCTGTAAAATACTCCGACGATCTCCATGACCATACCTGCCGTCCTGTGGCATCATACTCCACCAGGACACCAAAATCAATCATGTTATAAACGCTGTCCTTTTTAGGAGGATTGAGAAAACCGGGGGGTATCTTTCTATCGAGCAGCTCAGAAGCTATCACCATATAATTGCCATTTTTGAGACGGGTGAGTTCATGATGGTAGTTATACATTGGTACGTTTCTGGCCCTGTCGTAGACGGGTGGCGCCTCCCAAAGCTGCTGGCCATTGTAGTCAATCTCAAAAGCCTTATTGCCGGCCAGGAAAGTAACTGTAGACTGAGAGGTAAGCTCAACATCACTTTTATACCCACTAACCTCATTTCCTGAAACATTTGAAGGCAAATTCCATATAGCCTTGCCTTCCATGTTAAAGAGGCCATCGGCATAGTCGGCAAAGAAGAAAAGGTCTTTATTCCTGTATTTATCCTCGATGACACGAACCCGGTATTTGTCTCCCTGTCGGCCCAACGTTCTGAAATGAAATATCTCGCTCTCTTTTATTTTTCTCCCCTTTGCATCAAAGTATTCCACCTGCCAGGAATATCCCAGGTCAAACTCCGGCAGATCCGCTATTACCACGTTGGCAGGTTGTGTTGTCTTCAGGAACACGGCCTTTTCAAATGGCGCATCCTGGTCGTAGCGACTGCGCGCAAACTTGAATGTATAAGTATGTGCATCTTTTATTTTCTCGGCTCTGAAGGGTATCCTAAGAGCATAGAAACTGGCAGCCTCAGACGGATATATCTGGGCAGACAGATGAGAAGCCAACAGTAAGAACCATGTAAGAATCAGAGTCCTTACATACGACCAGCGAAATAACATACAAGACAAAAAAATGGCTGAGAAGCCGGGTACAAAAAATGGTGAGAGAGACTATGTTTCTACGGACCACGAAGATACTACGTCTTTCACTTAAGTGCAAAAAAGACATAACAGCCTCCAAAACGCGTTATAAAACCGTATAACCCAACTTACCAGATAATATATGGAAGGGAAATGCGACACGCCAACTAACACGAAAGCGCAGTAACTTAACAGAATCTATTCGACGATCTTTTTCCGAATGCCGGCCAAACCCGTAAAAACAAAAAAAATCGCCCGAAGGCGATTTAAAGCTTGTGGAGGATAACCCCGAAAGCATTCGGGAAACCGATGACCTCTTTCCCGAATGCTTTCGGGACATGCAAGCGCTCTAGCCAGCTGAGCTAATTAACCATTCAATGTATTTCCTGCTCTTTTTCCTCTTGATCTCCATTTCGCGGCTCTTAGCACATTGCCGGATATCGAACTTCTCCGAATACAGCAATACCCAATCCTGGGCTACTGAAGTGTAATCTGAAATTCCCTGATTGTGCTGTTGGAGACGCACCTCAATATCTTCAGTGTAGCCAACATAATATCGATCTAACCTGGCAGAGAATATTATATATACCGAATACGACATGGTAAAAACAAAAAAAATCGCCCGAAGGCGATTTAAAGCTTGTGGAGGATAACGGAGTCGAACCGATGACCTCTTGCATGCCATGCAAGCGCTCTAGCCAGCTGAGCTAATCCCCCTGTTGGGGCAGCAAATATAGGTGAAAATCAGAAAAAGTTTGCGTAATTTTAAAATGATGAAAAACGGCTTCTGGGACCAGATATTAACGTATTTTTACATTCGGAAGAGGGACAAAAATGCACCGAAGAATGTGAACATTTTTTTGATGCATGGCATGAACCGCATCTCCATTTTTGTCTTCTTTATTGCGATCATCATTATGATCATCCGCTTACTTAGCCGCTAAAGCGATAATTTCTGCTGCCGCCTTCTGCGATGCCGCCAAATCTCCAAGCTTGTGCCATAGTTGGCTATAATCGTCAGTCAGTTGCTGTTTTTTTCCGGAGCTGTATAGCAGTTTGCCGAGTTCCTCTTTCAGGCGAGATTCGTTCAGGTCCTGCTGAATGAGTTCTGCGACTACCGGCTTGTCCATTATCAGGTTTACCAGGGAAATGTATTTCACCTTTATCAGCTTGGTGGCCAGCCAAAACGAGACTGGGTTGCCTTTGTAGCAAACAACCTGCGGAACGCCGTACAAAGCTGTTTCAAGAGTTGCTGTGCCGCTGGTGACCAGCGCCGCGCTGGCTTGTTTTAGCAGGTTGTAGGTATCATTCCGCAGCAACATGACATTGCCGGAACCGATCAGTTCCTGGTAAAGGCTATCGGGCTGGGCGGGCGCACCTGCCACTACAAACTGGTGATCGGGAAAATGCTTCAGCATCTGCAGCATTACCGGCAGTTTTATCTTTATTTCCTGTCTCCGGCTCCCCGGCAGCAGAGCTATTAAAGGCTTATGAGAAATCCTACGCACCGGAACGTTTGCCTTCTCATGAGCAACTACCTCCACAAGCGGGTGGCCAACATAGACGACAGGATACTGCCACTTGCGATAAAAATCAAGCTCAAAAGGCAGTATCACCAGCATTTTGTCTACATCGCGCTTAATTTTCTTCACACGGCTTTCCTTCCATGCCCAAACCTGTGGAGATATGTAGTACACGATTTTTATCCCCTGCTGATGCGCCCACTCTGCTATGCGCATGTTGAAGCCGGGATAGTCGATCAGCACCAGAACATCAGGTTTATATTCAAGGATATCCTTTTTGCAGAAATTGATATTGCGAAAAATGGTGCGAAGATGCTTTAAGACTTCTACAAAGCCCATAAAGGCAAGATCGCGGTAATGCTTTACCAGGGTGGCGCCGGCAGCCTGCATTTTATCGCCGCCCCAGCAGCGCACGTTGGCAGCTGCATCCTGCATATGTAATTCCCGGATAAGGTTGCCCCCGTGAAGGTCGCCGCTGGCCTCGCCGGCTATAATGTAATAGCGCATCTACCACACATACTTTACTAAGATGACCAGCAGAGCATACAGCATAGTGGCAATTAATATTCCACGGGCCGTATGATCCAGTCTCTTATTAGTGTAGTAGATGAAGGGGGCAATATTGATCAAGATGCTTAAAGTGATGCGGAGCGCCGCAATATCTTTGAACTTAAACATATCGCCAACAAACTCGCCCAGGCCATCTCCTGAACCCATTATAAGGTAAACGATAAGAAAACCAAGAACGGGAAGCAAAAGGCCTATGAAAAAGCCCAGTATCGGAATGTTGCGATTCATATAAGTAAAATATGTTGCTAATATACAAAGCAAAAGCATTTTGTGTGTAATACACTTACGGTTAACTTTGTAATTTAACAGAATAGATATCCATGAACTTTCACTTACATAATTTACCTGAGCGCACACAGAAACCCCGGAAGAACGGGCTTACCATGGTAATGGACAAAGGCATGGGCCTGGAAGGGATAAAGGACTTCCTCTCCGTAGCTGCTCCTTATGTTGATATCGTAAAGCTTGGCTTCGGTACATCTTATGTTACTGACCGCCTGCGTGAGAAGATAGAACTATATCGCAACCATGATATACCTGTATACTTTGGCGGCACCCTGTTCGAGGCTTTCCTGGTTCGCAACCAGTTTGACGACTACGTAGAGGTGATAAAAGAATACGGGCTGGAATATGTAGAAGTGTCGGACGGTTCGGTGACTATACCACACGTAGAAAAATGTGGTTATATAGAAAAACTGGCTCAGCATGTTACCGTACTGTCTGAAGTTGGATCTAAAGATGCGGCACATATCATGCCTCCGTATAAATGGATAGAGTTGATGCGCGCTGAACTGGAAGCAGGCTCTACTTATGTTATTGCGGAAGCTCGTGAAGCCGGTAACGTTGGTATATACCGCGGTTCCGGTGAAGTGCGCGAGGGCCTGGTGCAGGAAATACTTACGCAGATACCTGCAGAGAGCATCATCTGGGAGGCACCGCAGAAAGCACAGCAACTTTACTTTATGGAACTGCTGGGCGCTAATGTGAATCTCGGGAATATTGCACCTGCGGAAGTGATACCTATGGAAACCATGCGTGTAGGCCTGCGGGGCGATACCTTCTACCTTTACCTGGATAAGGGCAACAAGGAAACAGTAGAAACAGACATTTAACATAACGAGGCATTCTGGAAAGGATGCCTTCTTTTTTGCAATGGCGGCACAGTATGGACTGATAGGCTACCCACTGGAGCATTCTTTTTCACCGGCATGGTTCGCGGAGAAGTTTGCCAGGGAAGGTGTTGCCGCGACTTACAAAGCCTACCCGCTGGAACATATAGAGGTGATAGAAGACCTGCTGGATAATTATCCCCTGAAAGGAATAAATGTTACCATCCCCTACAAGAACTCCGTAATAGAACACCTACATGAACTGGATCTTGTTGCCGCGGAAATAGGTGCAGTGAACTGTATTGATATAAGGAACAGAAGGCGGAAGGGATATAACACGGATGTGATTGGTTTTGAAAAGAGCCTGGTGCCTCTATTGTCATCACAACATACTAAGGCGCTGGTATTAGGTACCGGAGGCTCGGCCAGGGCAGTTAACTATGTGCTGGGTAGGCTGGGAATAGAACACACGTCTGTATCGCGACACCTGACAGAAGGAGTACTGGCTTATGCAGAGCTTACACCGGACATAATTGCAGGACACACCGTTATCATTAATACTACTCCACTGGGCATGTCTCCAAAAACGGATGACGCTCCTGCCATACTTTATGATGCAATTGGCAGCAACCATCTGCTATATGATCTTATTTACAATCCTGAAGAGACTAAGTTTCTGCAACTGGGCAAAGCGCAAGGCGCTACAGTAAAGAACGGTTATGAAATGCTGGTGCTACAGGCCGAGGCCAGCTGGGAGATATGGAATAAGGAATAGTAATTCTGGAGCCTGACAATTAAAGATGTCGTGGTGAGCGTAGTCGAACCATGACTAAGTTGACATTCTGCGACTAAGCTGACTGGGGTGCAAATAGTGACTTTCGTTAAGGCAGCTAGCATATTTCTTCAACAATACACGCTTATCACGGATCAATGCCTCCTTCTTTTTTCTTGACCAACGCTTGAACTGTTTCTCGCGATGCAAAGCTTGCCAGATGTCTGAATGGCGCTCAACATATACAGGGATAAAGGTCTTCGCAAAAAAGTGTAGCATTTGGGATCAATACCGTTTTCATGTGCTGCGAGCCGTCGCTCAAGACTACTAGTAATTCCGGTATAATAGGAATCGTCGTTGCATTTTAATATGTAAATGTGATATTCCTTCATTGAACTTTTGTTACTCTATTCAGCTGCTGTCATGGTTCGACTACGCTCACCACGACAGGGATCGCTCAGGCAGCTTATGTGAAGTTATAACAGCGTGATCACGATATTCCAGATGTGGATAGTTTTTAAGTTGAATCTTATACACAGCGTTGAAGCTCGCCACACCGCTCCTGACATGGTTCGACTACGCTCACCACGACAGGAGTTGATCAGGGATCTCACACCCTACCCTATGGTATAGTAGACGCAAGTAGTAAGGAAATTGCGCAGGAAATAAAGGTGAGTAATTGGTACCCATTGCTTGCGGGGGTTGAGGCCGAACTTGTACTTGTATATGGGATTGATGAGGTAGTGCTGCTTCTTCAGAATTTTGAAGCCACTGTTGTTTACAATTCGTTCAAAGCGCTCAATGCTGATACGGGTATCGCGGACCTCCATCAGATCAGTTATTACACCTTCGCTTTCACCGGCTAATTTCAGTAAGCCTTTGTAGATGGCTTTGGGCAAGATGTGATAGTAGGGAAGCGTACTCATCACTTTGCTTTCGCATATCTGCTGGTGGCCGCCAAAGGGCATGTACCAGGGGGGAAAGCCGAAGAATATTTGTCCGCCGCTGCGTAGAAACTTCTTCAGGTAAGGGATAAATTTCTCCTGCTCCGGAATGTGCTCTATGGCATCCTTAAGGATAATGACATCAAAAAAATCGTGAAAACGGGCGAGGAAGTCTTCGTCGTAAACGTTCTTGTAAACAAACTCCATTTTCTTCTGGCTCACCTCAGTCTCCAAAAATTGATTGGCAAGATCAATACGGTGAGGATTGAGGTCAACGCCGACGCAGTAGCAGCCCCTGTCGGCAAAAGGTTTCAATACTCCACCTTCACCGCAGCCTATCTCCATTACGTTGACACCGCCACCAAGAGGCTTGGTGGCCTCTATAAAAGGCAGCACATAAGTGCGTGCATTATCTACCTGCTGATCGAAACGTACTTTATCGTCTTTGTGCTGTTTGAGGGCCAAGTGCCTGCGAATTTTAAGAGGTGCTAATTTACTTGTTTAATTCTTTCAGTGTATCACTCAGCACTTTGAGTTGCTTTTTAATGCTCTCGTCGTGGATGCGCTCATATAAGGCAATTACAAATTCGCGGGAGAGGAGAAGCTTTTCGGCACGCTCACCGCGGGTTTCTACTATCTCGTTCCAGCGCTCGGGAAGGTAGGCGGCTATATTAGCAGCCTTCTTTACCAGGCCGATCTTTTCACTAAGCTCCATGCGGCGGGCGAGGAGGTCGATCACTTCAGCATCGATACTATCCATTTCGCGGCGGAGGTGCTCAAGCTCAACATTGCTGCCAGCGACGGTTTCGCTGCGGCGCATGGTGATGCGGCAGAGAATTTCTTTGAGCTGCTGAGGTGTTACCTGTTGCTCCGCATCACTGAGGGCAAGCCCCGGAGTGGGATGCGTTTCGATCATCAGGCCATCGAAACCCATATCCATGGCCTTTTGAGCTATGTCGCCAACTATGGAGCGGTTGCCCGTGATATGGCTGGGATCGCAGATAATGGGCAGTTCAGGTTTGCGGCGTTTCAACTCTATCGGAATGGGCCAGTTGGGCTGATTGCGATAAGGAGAAGAAGCGCTGTAAGTAGAGAAACCGCGATGAATGGCCGCGATCTCTTTAATGCCCGCCATCTCCAATCTTTCGATGGCACCCTGCCAGAGGGAAACATCAGGATTCACGGGATTCTTCACCAGTACAGGGATTTCCACACCTTTTAAAGCATCGGCTATATGCTGCACCTGGAAAGGGTTTACCGTGGTACGAGCTCCAATCCAAAGTGCGTCGATATCGTATTTAAGTGCGAGCTCTACGTGTTCGGGCTCGGCTACCTCTATAACTATTGGCAAATTGAATTGCTGCATTGCCTCTTTCAACCACCCTAAAGCTTTTTCGCCATTCCCTTCGAAACTGCCGGGACGAGTGCGGGGCTTCCATACGCCGGCGCGAAAAAGATTGATATTGAGTTCCTTTAATGCCTCTGCTGTGGCCAGTACCTGCTCTCTTGATTCCGCGCTGCAAGGACCTGCTATGATGTATGGCCCCTCTCCTGATCTGAAAAACATAATACAAAGGTATGGGGTAGAGGGAATTTGGAATGAGGAATTTGGTATTGGGA
>CAMPKR010000021.1 GCA_946887345.1 uncultured Bacteroidota bacterium
GTTGATAAGTTGACAGGTTGATAAGTTGATAGGTTGATAAGTTGACAGGTTGATATGTTGATAGGTTGACAAGGCTGATTTTTTTTAAAATATATAAACCCGATATGGAAAAACAGAAGGAACAATTGCAAAAGCTGCTGGAGCGGCTGGGCTATGAGCAGGAAGTGGCTGCGGATATAGCGGACGGATTTATGAATGCCGATGAGGATAGTGAGCCTGAGTTGCCTATAGATGGCATACTATTAAAGGCGCAGGAGTATGCGCGGCCCATATTGCGCAGTTCGCTGAAAAGAGAATTCAGTCACGAGTTTAAAGGGCAATATATGGGAGAGGCTATCAATAAGATAGTCGCAGCATCGAAAGGCAAAATACGCCGGGCGAACTATGAAGATGGAAACGTGGAAAGAGCGCTGCAGGACCTTGTGAGTGCGGTTGTTGCCGGGGCCGGCAACAACGAGGAAGCGGAGGTATTGATAACGGAACTGAAACGGCAACTGGAGATAACATCGAAGGATCGCGAACAGGAAGTATTACAGCTCAGGAAGGAGTTTGCTGAGAAAGAAAATGCAAGACTGGTATATGATGCGTTATTTGCCAGGCTGGGGAATTTGCAACAGGGCACGGCAGGGAAGGCTGGCAAACGACTATCGGTAGACCAGGCCCATGCAGCAAAGACGCTGGTGCGGGAGCTGGGAGAGGAGTACGCGTTGCACTATGACGAACAAGCGAAAGATATAAAGCTGAGAGGCCGAGAAGGCAAAGAAGGTGAGACGCAAATAAACCTAAATGAAGTGATAGAAAAGGTACTAGTGCGCAATAGCTGGATAGCACAGAGCAATGGTGGAAGTGTAAACGCCAGCCAGTTTCTGAACAGACCACAACATAACCCAGCGAAGAACACCGGTGAAGGCAGCGAGTTCAGAAAACAACTGGAAGCACAGGTGGGTAAAGCAGTATAAAAAGTTTCCCACAAAGGGATTGTAAAGTGTTCGAAAAGCAGTTTAGTATTCGTAACTTTACATAGTAGCAAAAGCTACAAAAATATTGCTCTCTTTTTTGGCTTTCCTGCGCCATCTAAAGCAGGTAGATTAATTCTCACTTTACGCAAGGGTAGACGCGTAGCCAAGATCCGCCGATAATCATTTTTTAACTTATTAATTGTTTATCATGCCGGATGTATGTATCATCCCTATGCAGCAGAAACTCTATGATCTATATGATAGCGGACAGTTGCGTAGGCCGGTAGGCGCTTATGGAGCGCTTACCTCACAAGCAAATAAAACAACAAATCCAGTGGAAGTTTCGCTGGTTGGCAAAGCCAAGCAAGGCCATAAAGCCAAATACCAAATAACATATGTAGATGCCGAGTGTGATGCAGTACTGGACTGCGGGGATGCAGGCAGCGGGATTTGCGATACGGGCAGTTCTGAGAATGTGCAGACAGATGTAAAAACCATTGACAACTGTATAGCGCTGAAGAACATTCAACTGACGACAGATCAATTCCGTGACCTGTGTAACTACGGACCTGATGCCTGGCTGGCTGCACAACTCGTTGGGCGACTGGATACGGGAATGCGTGCCATCAATGAAGCAATAGCCACTACGCTTTGTGCTAATGCCGGTTGCTTTGCTACCGGGCAAACGGAGCCTAAGGATCTTGCGCTGATCAACAGCACCACCAATACGCCGATATTCGGCGCCGTACGGCAGGTGACGCAGGATTTTCGTAAAGCCGGTGTAATGAACGAGCCGATACTGATAGGTGGCGACACGCTTGACCTCTATAGCTATGGCCAGGAGTATGGCGGGCAAACTCAAGGGGGCAGTAACTACCGCGAGCCGAGGTTCCCGATATTTTACGACAACCAGTTGTCGGTTGTTTGTCCTATAGCTGATCGTGAGACGCTTTTGGCAACGGCTCCGGGAGTAGCACAATTTGTGAACTATCTCTATAACGTAGGAGAGTTTCAAACTAACCTAGGAGGTAACCTAGACCTGCTGAGCCTATACCAGCAAAAGGTGGCCTATACGAAAGGTGTGCTTGAAGATCCTGTGACGGGCTACCTGTGGGATATGAGTGTGGTGTATGATACCTGTAACGATGTGTGGAAGATCAACATAAAGACACATTTTGATGTATGGGTGATGCGATTGACACAATGCTATGCGCCCTGCTTTACGGGCATATTGAAATACGGCGTGTGTAAGTATACGGCACCTGAATGTTCTGAGGTTGTTCAGCAATTCCCGGGTTAGAAATTTTCAGTTTTACAAAAAGGGCGTGGAAACGCCACGCCCTATCTTTTAAATTATAAGTACTATGAACCTAAGTTGCCTGGATAATATAGTATCCATTCCTGACGGATGTATGGAAACAGCAACCTCGCTATCCGGATTCTCTATAACCGATCTTCCCGGAGTGACCATTAAGCAGGGTGCTGCAA
Source organism: uncultured Bacteroidota bacterium (assembly GCA_946887345.1). The sequence goes on from CAMPKR010000021.1 coordinate 2,448, forward strand.
TAGCAGATGAGAAGTTTGCAAGTGGTCTTAATCTTCTGAAAGATGCAAGACGGCGGGCCATTCTTCAAATACGAAACGATCTGCTCGGCTACCTGCAGGGAAATGGTTACGTTACCCAATCGGTACAGAGGACATGGAGCACGCTTGACAGGCGGGATGGAAGCCTGAAGGCAGCAACGAGCCTGGGGGACTACCGGGGTATTGTTGTGAAATCGCAGCGGAGGAATTGCGGCCTGCGCAAACTTCATATTCCCTATGTATACATAAAGGCGAACCACACAGGATCGCTGGTGCTGCGAATAGAGGACGGGGAGCACAGTTATCCGTTCAGCTTTGACAGCGTGGCTGGCAGTATCAGTAAGGTAGCAGTGAACTTTACAGCAGAAAGCGATGAAGTGTACCTGTTGCTGCCTGATGTACTGGATGTCTACAGTGTAGTTCCGAATTGCCAGTGCGGAGGGAGTACGACGCCAAAGAGTGATTGCGCGAAGGTGGCAGGGTATTACAATGGCATTGAAACGAAGAGTGAAGGGTTTGGTATATGGGCGGAAGTACAGTGCAAATGTGAGTACAGCTACCTATTGTGCCAGCTAGCTACTGAAGGCTTGTTTGGAGAAGTGCTGCTTTACAAAACCGGGGTGAATATAATGGATGAAAGGACGAAGACAGACAGGCTAAACTATTTCACCATATATGGCAGAGAAGAGGCTGAAGCCATAAGGCAGGAATGGACGGAACTGTACAATGAGAAGTGGAACAGCCTTATAACAAGTCTGCCCGGGCTGCTACCCAGACTGGATAAATGCGGATGTATAGAATGCGGGAATTATAGGGCAGCTAATATTTAGGCTATGAAGTTTGATCAATTGGGAGGAGCCCTGGCTGAACTAAAAGGCCGAATAGTGCGGGAGATGCAGGAGGACGTCGGACCAGGGGCTGCGGATAGGGTAATAGGAGAACTGGTGGACAAATCTGAAACAAAAGTAGTGGCTCCGAAATTCGATTCAAAGAATCTCAATGAGCGGCAACAGAAGTTTTTAAAGCCGGCGAGGAGAAGGATTGTCAAGCCCAGGAAGGAAGATTTTTGCGTGACCATGAGCGATAGAAAGTATGTCATTGCAGTGAAATCAGAGGTGGAGCAGCTTCTTCCAGACAGCGACAATGTGAAGAGAATAGCTGAAAAAATAATAAGAATAGCGATAAAGGAACACTTAAACCGACAGTAGAGGATAAAATCTATGAAAACATTTTTAGAGGTATTGCAAGAGATAAGAACCCGATTGCTGGAGAATATTCCAGTATTTGATGAAGGATATGCCTATGCAAGACCGGATAGCAGTAAGGGATTGGTGGTGACGGCAGGGAATGAGGGACACTGTGTAAGTATCAGTGACCTAGAGGGGGACTACTTCTACATAAGAGTGCCGAATGCTATCAACAGTAACGTAGCCAAGGCGAAAACGGACTGCAATGCCGCTATTAAGCAAACGTATAGTTGTACACTGGTAGCCGTTGTGAGAGAGGCAGATGAGTTTTTGCTTTCCGATGCCCTGGTGAACGAGCTGTTGAGAACCAGAGTTGCAGAAGTGAAAGCGACCTGGATAGATGCGATAGCCATTATAGACAGTGAACTAAGAGGGCTTGATAAAAAGGCTGTTGCTGCCTGTAAGGCAAGAATAGGAGATCGCTGTCTTGTGAGAGTAGACTTTGAGCTCTCGAGAATATTTGAATCACATAATTGTACTTATCAAATCTGTAAACCATGTTAGCATTGATCGCCTTTAGTGTATTGTTCGTGCTGGGCTCGCTTGCTGCGAGTGGCGCAGCCAAATTGATAATGACCCTGATAAGCCCCGGAGAGCTGCTGGGCAGCTGGCAGGCGGTGTTGAGTCGGATTGAACCGCAGAAAGGAGACCGGTTGTTTTTCCTGAGAGAATTCTGGTATAAAAGGCTGGGGGGATGTGCAATTTGTTTAAGGCAGTTCGTTGCTGAGCTCTCATTTATAGTACTGTGTTTGCTGTTTTGCGCCTATTCTGATTTTCCCAGTAGTGTCATAGACAGCTTCCTGCCGCGCTGGGTGGTAAATATTGCCATGTTCACCGGATACTGTGGGCTGACGCTGCAGATTGGGCAGTGGTTTGAAGAGAGGAATGAAAAAAAGGAAGAAGAAAAAATTATTGAAACAAGATATCGAAATAACTAAGATCATATGGCTTGTAATTGTGTAGAATATCAGTGCCTGGGTATAGACTATGATCCATGCAGCAATAATGTAGTGTTACCCATCAATGCCAATGAGACCGGTTTATGGACGCTACTGATAGAATTTAACGGGACCTGGATACGGCTGAGTCTCGAGGTTACCGACGGCCAGCCCATAGTGATCCCCAATGTTCTGAACGAGCATTATGTGCATACTATAAGAATTTTGAACACTGATAAGGAGCTGTTTAACAATACCTGTTATAAGCTTACTACTAAAACCCAAAGGAGATCGCTATGAGATGTATGAAGAGTAAAACTGTATTCAGTTTTAAACAGCCGACCCCGGCATGGGCTACATGGTTATTCCGAATTGTATTCCTGCTTACCACTGCGGCCACTATTGTTATTGCTGCAGAACCGGATATTGGCGATGAGACCAAGGTGAAGCTAGGCGTATATATGAAGGCCTTTGACTTCGTGATTTGGGGTATAGCCAGGGGTATAGGTGTGAAAAAGGAAGAGTTTGACCCAGAAAGGATACAAGGAGAGTAGTATGGCGAAGATTTTTGAGGAAGTGGTGAACTTCTTTAGTAAATGGTGGGTGTATCTCTTCTACGTATTGATCGGTATAGTGGGGAAGTTTAGCTGGGATATCAGCCGGAGGAAACGGATAACATTTTTTGGAGCGATGTCGACCGTGGGTATAAGTGGTTTTATAGGATATATCAGCAGTGTCTATTGCTATAACAATGGGTACACAGATAAGGCGGCGTACATAGTGCCAATATGCACCCTCCTGAGCGATAAGATACTCACCTATGTCGTGTTTCGTGTAAAGTGGAAGGAGATAAGGGACGCATTTTTTTACACCGATAAATAAATCCTATGAAAAATACTATCACCGGAATATTGATATTCCTGGCTTTTGTTATGATGTTGTTGGGGATGAGTTCCTGCTATACGGAGCGGACAGCCCAAAGACAGGTGAGCAAGGCTCACTATAAATATCCGGGGGTGCCTGCCAGGCTTTGTGCGGATGTTTATCCGCCTAAAGATAGCGTAAGCCTGGTACGAGAATACATACAGGGAGAGGATGTGGTGTTTTTTGACACCGTAGTGGAAACACAGCTGTTTTCAGATACTGTTACTATGATAAAATATGTCACAAAGACAGTACGGACTACAGATACACTTCGGGATACGAAGTATGTGCAGTTGGAGAATAGGGCTAAGATAGAGTTGAAAGATGTAGAGATAAAACGGTTAAACCACATTAATACGGCATTGGAGCAAATGAATGAATTACAGAGATGTTGGTTATGGATACTGGGTGGCGTGATGGCCGCTTATTTAGTGTATATGCTCGTGCGAATATATTTGAGGAAGATGCTTTTTGTATGACTATAAAACCGAAACTATGGAAATAAGTAATAATTGCGTGCTATTACTCAAGCACTATGAGGGTTGTAAGCTGAATGCTTATAAGTGCTCTGCAGGTATCTGGACAATTGGATATGGCAATACTTTTTTTGAAGATGGAAGGCCTGTTAAACAGGGAGATAGTATAACCCAGGCGCAAGCGGAAGAGATGCTACCACTGATATTGACGAAGTTTGCACAGGCGGTGTTCGCTAAAACTGCTAAGATGGAGCAATGTGAATTTGACGCCCTGGTGTGCTTTACTTATAATGTGGGAATCAGAGCTTTTGAAGCGTCTACTATGTTGAAGAAGATCCGGAAGGAACTTCCTTCGGCGGAAATCGTTGTTGAATTTCATAAATGGAACAAGGCCAAGGGCAAGGTGCTAAAGGGATTGGTGAGGCGCCGGGCGGCAGAGGCGCACTTGTACGAATATGGTAAGGTGAAGATATTTTAGGGTTGCGAAAAGATAAAGGGCTACGTTAATAGCCCCTTATACCTGGTTTTTTGCTTTTACGCCTATCTGAGTGTGATTTCCTTTTGTTTTCCGTTCGCGGTTGCTGTGGCTTTGTTGTCGCAGTTGCCGTTGCCGAAATCGAGGCTACGTTCCTTGTCGCCTCCCGACATCTTTATCACTCCTGACTTGATCCATTTGCAGCTGTGATCGCGAATGAGCGGGCTTGTGATCTCCATGGTCATAGTTTTTCCATTGGCGCGAACCTTGGTTCCCGACCCTGTTATGCTGAATACATCGTCACCACGGTCCGGCGTGTCTTCACCGCTGAGCCAGGTACGTGTACGGCTGCCATTGTGAGTAATAGTTCCTTTTTCGGTTACTATTGAGCCGTTCGTTTCGATACTGAAGTAAGTGTGACCTTCGCCATTCTTTCCCATATTGGTAATGATTTTTGTACCCGTTACCTGGTTATCGTTGACATAAAAGTCACTGAAAGTAATGGTGCGTGTGTGCCCCGGCTCGGTAAATTCACCGTTGTAGGTAACGATAATCAGCCCCCGGCGGCTTCTTCCGTCATTGCAGACACAATTATTGCTGCCAAAGTCAATTGTCATCACATGGGGAGTCGAGATGCTGTCGATTGTTACATTGGCACAGGATCCCAGAAATTGCGGATTGCCTATGTGCTGTCCGCCACCGCCAGAGCTTCGTGCCATGGTATTGGCTTCATCGGTGAGAGGTTGGAGGTCTGAAAATGTTTGTTCAGATCTTGCCTGGATGTCACCCATGTCGTCCTGACCTGAAAGTCCGCCCATATTATCCTTATTGCAAGCTGTGAAAGACAATGTGCATGCCGCTAAGGCCACGCTGCTTAAAAACAATTTTGTGTAGTGCATATCTGTGAGATTTGTACTTAAGACCCGGGACTTTATTCCGGGTTTAATTCGCGAAGGAGAATTCGTGTTAATATTTTTTGGCAAATACTCTATTTGTACTTGTAGCCTACAGAAAGGCCTGCGAACAGGTTGCGTCCCGGTGCTGCATTGTAATATCTCCCTCCCGCCGCATTGATATCATTCCCCAGGCTATATTTCTTGTCAAGAAGGTTGTCAGCACCCAGGTAAACATCTAATAGCACTTTATTGGTGATTGTCCGATAGCCCAGTCGCGTGCTGAGCAAAGTAAAATCCACGGCCTTGTCAGTATTGGCATCATTCAGAAATATTGGTTCGCAGTAGTAATAGTTGAAATTCAGATACATGCCCTTACGCGATAATACGTCCAGCGACACATTTACTGTGTGGCCGGGTACGCCGGGTAACCTCTTTCCCGAGTAATCGGTGTTTACCTGGACGAAATTTCGGTAGAAGAATCTATATCCCGTGAATGATACATCTACATTCACGTCTTTCAGGAATTTCTGTCCGTTCCTGATAACGGCATACCGGAGCAGAATGTCAGCACCATTTTGTTCGGTGCGACCTGCATTCACATAATAGTCGCCACCTGCGCTGTCTCTTCGTTGTACAATTGTATTGGACAATTGAAACAGGAACATGCTAATGTCGAAGTAGAATCGCTGTTGCACGGCGTAACCCCTGCATCCGACGCCCAGGTTCCAGCCTTGTGCTGCCTGCAGATTGAGATTCACAGCACTCCCCGTTGGAGCAAGTTCGCTGATAGAGGGTGGTGTATAACCTCGCTCTGCTGAGACGTATAGCGAGGTGTTGTTCTTAAACCGGCGCATCAGTGCCAGCCTTGGAGCGAGTTCATTGTTGAATTGTTTGGTTTGTTGCACGTATTTGGGGTAAAAGCTGCTCAGTTTCACCTGTAAGGTGTTCAGGCTTAGCCCCGCCATTACCGACCAGTTTTTATATTGCCAGGAAAGTTGAGTGAAGCCCAAGGCCGCCGTATTATTTATTTCCACGTCGTTTGTCAGTGTATCGGGGTTGCCAAGCTTATTTTTGTATGTTTTTTCGGTTACATACTGTGTCAAAACCTCCGCGCCTATGATCCATTGCAGCGTGGACGCGCCGATATTTGTATTGTACTTAAAAGTGGTCCTTCCGCCCGTATTGGGCTGGGAACTGATGGAGTAATTGCGAATGTTGGGATTAGTGAGCTGGTTATACGAAGCGAACAGGGTTGTACTGTTCTCAAATTTATCGGTTATTTTCAGCCTGTTGGTGATACCGGCAAGGAAAGAGTGCTGATAAACAGCTGCTTGGTTCTGCATAGCGCCCGGAATCGCGTTTGTGCCTGGCCTTGCGCTTGTTGGGTCGCTGTTGTATTGCGCTAACGTAAGCCCTCCCGGTGTCTGGTAGAAAAGATCGCTGTATAGCACATGGGCGCTTATTTCATTTCTGGCTCCTGTTTTCAATGCGGCATCCCAGGAAGCAACAGTTTTTTTGCTTGCCGACTGAGCCCTGTATCCCTGCGACTCCATTCGCTGGTACCTGATAGCATGTTTGGCGTTCTCTTCTTTAATGAAGAGTTCTGCTCCAACATTATTAAATCCATAGCTTCCTCCTGTATAATGTGCCATGGCTGTATTGCTTCTGTCTGTAGGGAAGCTATTAATAAGAACTGCCCCTCCAGTTCCGGCACCATAGAGGCTACTGGCAGGTCCTTTTACCACTTCTATAGTTGAGAAATTGTAAAAGCCCAGTTGATTCAGGTAAGTATTTCCTCCGGCATCTGTGAAGGGGATATCGTTGTAGTACACCTTTATATTCCTCACTCCAAAAGGAGCCTGCGCTGAACTTCCTCTTATGCCAAAGCGATAGCTGCCCGGTGAACGTTCCTCCATCCTTACCCCCGGTATCGTATTTACCGCAGGCAGAATACTATTGGTGCTATACCTCCCCAATTCCTTCGGGCCTATAGTTGCCACAGCTGCAGGTGTATTCATTACCCCGGTATTCTGTTCATAAGCACGGATCACTGTTAGAGGTAACTGAAAGACGGTGTCAGCTTCGGCATGTGTACTGTCTTCCTGTGCGAAGCAATTCAATGGAACAATGATACTAAGGATCAAAGCGTATATCTTATTCATCAGTGGAGATCAATTGACAGTTATATTGTTACAAATGTCAAAAATTCATGCCAGATATCTTACCGGTACCGGGTCAGTTTTTTGCAGGATGGTTCCATGCTCGTACTGATGACCTGGAGAATACGGTTTGGAAAATTGAGACAGTAAAGTAAAGCCCCCAGGTTCTCAATGCCTGAGTTGGTACGGATTTTTTGCCAATAGGGTATATAATACCTCATTATGAAGAGTTTCTCGCTATTTGTGTTGTTAGTTATTTGCTGCAACACAGTTTTTGCGCAGGCAAAGAAAAAAGATCTGCCACCTCCAAATGCTACCAGGTCGGTTATGAATTTTAGCAAATCTGTGGGTTGGGCAAAAGGCAATATGCCGCAGGCGCCTCCTGGATTTGTTGTTACCAAATATGCCGAAGGTTTCCAGAATCCCCGTTGGATGTATGTGCTGCCTAATGGTGATGTGCTTGTTGCCGAAAGCAATATGAACATGAATGTGGTCTTAAAGGTGGGGGCAGCGGTTACCGGGGCGGACAATTCCCACGACACCAGGAAAAGTGCAGACAGGATTACTCTATTGCGTGATAAGGACAAGGACGGAATACCCGAAACCCGTAATTATTTTCTTGTTGATCTCAGTCAGCCATTTGGTATGCTGAAGATTGGTGATTGGATCTATGTCGCCAATACAGATGCGGTGGTTAAATACCCTTATACGGAAGGGGCTACCAGCATTGCCGCGCCTCCACAGAAGATTTCAGACCTGCGAATGGGTAAGAAGAACCAACACTGGACCCGTAATATCATCGCAAATGCAGATAACTCTAAGATTTACATTGCAGTGGGCAGTTCGAGCAATATTGCTGAACATGGAATAGAAGAAGAAATAGAAAGAGCTTGCATTATAGAAATGAACCCGGACGGAAGCAAAAAGCGCATCTATGCTGAGGGCCTTCGCAACCCGGTGGGCATGGATTGGGCGCCAGGCACTAAGACGCTCTGGACAACCGTAAATGAGCGCGATGAATTGGGTGACGACCTGGTGCCGGACTACCTGACCAGCGTAAGAGACGGTGGATTCTATGGCTGGCCGTATTCATACTGGGGGAGTCATATAGACTCGCGGGTAAAAGAACCCAAGCCTGAACTCGTTAAAAAAGCAATAGTACCGGATGTGGATCTTGGTTCACATACCGCTTCACTGGGCCTGGCGTTCTGCAGGCATAAGTCTTGGCCGGCTAGATACCAAAAAGGTGCTTTTATTGCTCAGCATGGCTCATGGAACAGGTCTGTATTATCAGGCTACAAAGTTGTTTTTGTGCCATTTAAGAATGGTAAGCCTTCCGGGCCGGCAGAGGATTTTCTAACCGGTTTTATAGCTGATCTTGACAAAGATGAAGTGTATGGACGTCCTACCGGCCTCACTTTCCTTGCCGACGGTTCAATGCTGCTAACCGATGATGTGAATAACATTATCTGGAAAATTGCCCCGGCCAAATAACGTTAATATAAGGAAGGTTAATGTAAAGCAGTATGGTGAAGCAGCCTGCCATGCAGATAGATGATACCTGGTTCATCCGCATCGTGCGCTCAAAACTCGCTTCATTTTTGTCTTTGTTCGCTTTCAGGAACCAGGATGTGAAATAGATGATCACCGGCGACAGGCAAAGCAGAAACACAACAAAATGCAGACTGGAATAGTACTTGCTGAAATAGTGCAGGAAGAGCAGAGCGCCAAGGAAGAACGAAAGCCCTGAGAACACGAAGGTGCCTTTTATGCCCAGCCGCAGGCTCAGGGTACGATCACCACTCGCTGCATCTTCCTTATGCTGGTATATCTGGGTAAGAGGGTAGGAGCCACCAAGGAGAATGGATGCAATAAGCATCGCTTCCAGGTGTCCGGCGGTAAACCAATTTGTGGAGTATTGTCCTTCGGCTGCCATATTTGCCATCAGGAAAGTATAGCCTCCCTGGAACGCGGCTACCGACAGCCAGGCCAGGTAAGAGTACCTCTTCAGGCGGATGCCATGCCAGCTGTAAGCTTTGGAAAAGGTTACATACCCTGCCACCAGTAAGAGTATCTGCCAGCCTGCTGCCAGACATAGCAATAGGCCCAGGGCATCAAAAATAATGCTGGCATAATAAAGTTTCCTGGTCGCAGGCGGCGGATTTTTGATGCCTCCTATACTGCCTGTATCGTTGTCCATGTAACTGTTATATATATTGCTCGCAGGGTATATAAAGATGTGCAGCACTACGAAAACAACTATCGCATTTGTTACGTAAATTGTAGATGCCTGGCTTAGTCCGAAACAAAAAACCGGTAATAGGTAAAAAGAGAAGGGAAGTCGTAAATGAATGCGCGTGTCGCGATCAAATATATTCAGGAGAGTGATCTTCTCAGTATTCAAGGCACAGTATTATATCATAAATATAGAGTAATTTAAGGCAGCATGACAGGGCCGGGAATACAGTCGATAGGAACAGCAGTACCGGGAAACAAGATTTCCCAAGCTCATCATGCCTCTATTATAGAGGCTGCAAATGGCATCAGTCGCGAGGACAGGTTGATACTCAAGACAGTATATGGTCGTAGCGGTATTCGTCATCGTTACAGTGTGCTCAATGAGTTTAATGTAGGCGACGATGCCGCCAACCAGGTATTCCATCCGTCGGGTGAGTACCCTGAAGTTCCCGTTTCCAAACGGATGGCAATATTTGATGAACACGCCACTGATCTCTGTGCCGTGGCAGTCGGCAATTGTCTTAATCGGATACCCACTCTTCAAAAGAAAGAAATAACACACTTAATTACATTCTCCTGCACGGGCATGCATGCGCCGGGCCTTGATATACAGCTGGTAGAGAAACTGGGCCTTGAGCGTAATGTAGAACGCACTTGTATTAACTTTATGGGTTGCTATGCAGCCATTAACGCATTAAAGTCTGCTTATTATATTTCCAGGGCAGACGAGAATGCTGTTGTGCTTATAGCAGGCGTAGAGCTTTGCTCTATCCATTATCGCAAAAGTACAGATCCTTACCAGGTAGTGGCTAATGCCATATTTGGCGATGGAGCTGCCGCTGCTATTATTTCTGCCAGGCAATTGGTAAATAGTGAACAGGCCAGGCTCAACCTCGTTAACTTCTACTCAGAGTTTGAGCCAAACGCCGGTGATGACATGGTGTGGCGCATTGGCGATTATGGCTTTGACCTTCGTCTGACCCCGGAGGTGCCCAATGTGGTGAAAGGAAATATTCGCGGACTAATTGACAGGCTTTTTCAAAGGTCAGGTTTGCAGCAGAGTGATATCAGCTATTACGCTATACATCCCGGTGGCGTTAAAATATTGGAAGCTTGCGAAGAAGCACTCGGTATACATAAGGATAGTAATGCCATCTCTTATTCTATTCTAAAAGACTTTGGCAATATGTCTTCTGTTACAGTGATGTTTGTATTAAGCCGTTACCTTGAAGATCTTACAAGTTCCGACAAAGGCAAAAAGATCATATCCTGTGCCTTTGGTCCCGGTCTCACTATGGAATCAATGATATTGGAAATTGCGTAAACATAACCAATGCCTGATTTTTCCGTTAGAAGCACTTTACTGGAAATAATGGATGAGCCAGATATTCCTCGTGAAGATATCAGGATAGCTTTGAGCGAAATAGAAGCGATTAACCGAAAGCTCGGTGGATACCGCGTGGTGACGGGTGCGCTTGACGACTTGAATATCACCGGCCACATTTCTATTCTGGATATCGGTTGCGGAGGCGGCGATATGCTCCGCAAAATTTCAGACTGGGCGAAAAAGAATAACAAAAATGTGCAGCTAACGGGCATAGACATGAATCCTGATATCATCGACTTTGCCAAAGAAAGGTCACAGGGCCGCGATATCGGATATAAAACTATCAATGTATTCGACGATGCGATGCTGGCTTATTCCGCAGATATCACTACCTGCAGTTTGTTCTGCCATCATTTTGAAAAGGATTCCCTTGCACAGATTTTAAAGCGCATGCACCAACTGGCAAAGAAAGCCGTGATCATCAACGACCTCCACCGCCATTGGTTTGCCTACTACGCTATCAGTATACTAACTTTTCTTTTTGCGAAGGCAAGATTGGTCCGTTACGATGCACGCCTCTCGGTGGCGCGCGCATTCACGCGAAAGGATTGGGAAGAGACCCTGCAAGCCGCAGGTATCAGTAATTATTCACTCAAATGGCGCTGGGCATGGCGCTGGCAACTGGTGATTAAGATTGAGTAATAGTAATGATATATACGATGTCATCGTTATTGGTGGCGGACTGGCTGGTCTCACTGCCACTATAGAGTTGGCTCAAAAGGGGCGTAAGGTTCTTTTGCTCGAAAAGAAGTCCTATCCTTATCACAAGGTCTGTGGGGAATATATCAGCAATGAAGTGCTTCCTTATCTCCGTTCATTAGGCTTCGACCCGATGATGTTTGGTGCTGCGGACATCAAAAGACTTCGCCTCTCTACGCCGGGTGGGAAGAATATTTATACCAAACTCGACCTCGGCGGCTTTGGTATCAGCCGCTATACTATTGACAATGAATTGTACAAGCTAGCGCTCACAAAAGGTGCCGAAGTGCTTACTGATACTCGTGTTACTGATGTCGCATTTGCGGGCGACAAATTCACCCTTACTACTAACAGTACTACGTATTACTCTAAGTTGGTCATCGGTAGCTACGGCAAGCGTGATACCCTCGATAAAAAACTCAACAGGCCATTCATTCAGCAGCACACTGGCTACACTGGTGTGAAGTATCATGTCAGGCTCGATTATCCTGCGGACGAAATAGGTCTGGACAATTTCAAGAACGGTTACTGTGGTATTTCCAAAGTAGAAGGCGATACTTACAATCTCTGTTATCTTAGCTATCGTGCACCAAAAGAGGAATTTAACAACATCGCCGATCTGGAAGAAAAAGTGTTGTTCAAGAACCCTGTCCTCAAAGACATTTTCAAGCGCGCCACCTTCCTTTGGGATACTCCCCTGGTCATTACCCAGGTCTCCTTCGAACCCAAAGCGCTCATCGAAGACCATATTCTCATG
>CAMPKR010000022.1 GCA_946887345.1 uncultured Bacteroidota bacterium
AGCAGGAGGAGAGTTGTTCATTGCATAATTAGCTCGGTCGCTGTGGGACCCTCCTTTGTCTTTGTCGGCAAGCGGCTCGTCTGTCTCCTCGCTCCTCCCGCTCGTTAGCGGGACACGGCAGGAGGAGAGTTGTTCATAGCATAATTAGCTCGGTCGCTGTGGGGCCCTCCTCTGTCTGTCGGCAAGCGACAAAGCCTGTCTCCTCGCTGTCCCTGCAATGCTGCGGGACACAGCAGGAGGAGAGTTGTTCATAGCATAATTAGCTCGGTCGCTGTGGGGCCCTCCTCTGTCTGTCGGCAAGCGACAAAGCCTGTCTCCTCGCTGTCCCTGCAATGCTGCGGGACACAGCAGGAGGAGAGTTGTTCATTGCATAATTAGCTCGGTCGCTGTGGGACCCTCCTCTGTCTTTGTCGGCAAGCGACAAAGCCTGTCTCCTCCCTGCCAGGAGGAGAGTTTTGGGTGTGATGATAGGGTATGTCACGCCATTACGGAGACCATATCCAGGGCTATGCGGCCGAGGTCGCCGTTTCCTTTTATGGTTGCTTTGGGTAAGGCCTCTTCTGGACTTATTCCTTTAGAAAAAAGTTTCCAGGCGGTATCCTTATCAAGCGTTACCCGGCTATCGGGTTCCAGGCGGGTTTCTTTGCGCAGCACCCAGCCCTCGTCGGTTTTGTTGATGTGCCATTCGTCTTCTATTCCCGTTACCCGGACCGCTACGCTGGTGCCGGTGGGAACCTCCACCTTGTGATAAGTATATGGCAGTCCGCACATCATAGTAGCTATAAAGGGATGGAACAGTTCTTTTTCCAGCAGTTCTGCTTCCTTGCCGATGGCATGGCGGATATGTTGCTGGTGTATCCATTTCTCGGTATACTCCCGGGCGATGTGAAACCAGTTGGCCGATATCTCTTCACCCGCCCATGAAACGGGATAAATTGCCTCGGCCCAGGGGTCGAGTGAATTCATGTAGCCGGCGTATTGGCTGCCGGTTATTTCCAGCAGTTCTACCAGCACCTGCGGACTCACGCGCCTGAAGGCCTGAACCCAGTCGGCATTCAGGTTGTTCAGGTAGTTGACAAGGTCGCTGTAGCCGCCTATGTTCTCAGGTGTGTCGCCGTGGTACTTATCCCTTGCCGCAGAAAGTGTACGGAGGTTGCCATCCAGCAAGTGGGCAGCTACGTCCTTTACCCGCCACTTTTTGGCAATGGTGTAGCGCTCCCAATCTTCGGGAGAAAGGGAGCTGAGCAAGTCCTTCAGTTTTTCGTCCAGCACCGGGAACAGGTGCTTCACTTCTATGGGAACTACATGGTGGATATGCATACTGCAAAGTTATTCAGCTTAAAAGCAAAGAATTCGTGCCAGTGTATTTTTTATGTAGCTTTAAGGTGAATTACTATTTATGAGGAAACTTTTACTGTCCTTTTTGCTGATCATCATTTCTTTATCGTCTGAGGCGCAGACTGTCCCTTCCAGTTGCACACAGAGCCAGCTGATACTGGATAGCTTCTATACCGACGCTCAGAGACTTGCCATAAGAAGGGTATTTAAGTTTCGTGCTCAGGAAATGGACAGCACGCATATTCCACAGGATAGAACCGATACAGCCCTGCAAGCGCTGACGCTTATATATAATGCCACTACTTTGCCTGCACGCGATACCGTGACAGATATGCTGCATATACACTCGCTGGCAGATAACGGGGTGGACAGCCCCTACAATTTCACGATGAACAAGCTGCAGATCTGGTCGGGCGAGAACCAGCCGTGGATGGTGGACTTTTATAACAATGTGATACCTACCAGCGACCCTGCCATCAACCAGTTATTGTCCGACTACGAGCTTCAACTCGATCAATATCTTGATCTCACTTCAGGGATGGACGGGCTGTATTTTACCAGTGATTCCAACTACAATCTTGCACAGGTGGCCAAGGTTTGGGAGCAGGTATATTTTTGTATAGGCGGCGACCTGGGCGTGACTGACGATGCCCCGGATATATTGCTGGACACCATTACACCTACCTATACACAGCTAAGCTTTAAATACGGCTGGGGCAGCTGCGCAACGGGTTGTGATTATAACAGGTACTGGACCTTCCAGGCCAATTTTGATTGCACCGTTACCTACATGGGCAGCTCAGGAGATACACTGCCATATACCGTGCTTGTGCCTTTCTTTAACAAGCAGAAAATACAGGTGTATCCTAATCCGTTTACAGATAAGATCAGCATTAAGAATATAAGCGGCGATTCGGACTACAGCATTTATAGTGCTACAGGTGTAGTGGTGCAAAAGGGCAGGGTAGGCCGGAAAGAAACTATAGCAGTAGACTGTGCACCCGGCGTGTACTACCTGAGACTTAGCGATAAGAACGGTGTGAGGGTGGCGAAGCTGCTGCGAGAGTAGCTTCAGATTAAACGCAAAGTGCGCAAAGGACACGCAAATACACGCAAATACACGCCAGGTGTGTTTTGTGGAGCTATTTCAAATAGCATTGGCATAGATTTTCAGGATGGGTTACTAAAATGCTCCCATGGAGAATGATACTCATAAACTTGTTCCCGCGCAGCAGGGCGGTGTTCAGAAAAACATTAAGCACGATGTGGTACTGGATAGCATAGACGATGCAGAGGAGCTTTTTGTTATAGCCAAAGACCGGCTGCTGAATGTAAGCCAATGGCAACAGACAGCGGCCTCAGCCAGCGCTGAATTTCAACTCACCGACAAGTATGGTAACGAACTGGGCCGTCCTGCTCATAGCAATGACCTGATAAGAATAAAAATACCGGCACCCGGAACAGACACCGGGGATGGCTACGACTGGGTGCATATAGAAGCAATAGCATACGACGACTACCCTGACCAGGAATATGAAACCTTTGCCATGAGAGTGAGACCGACTACTAACCCTAAAACTTCCGGGGACGAAACAGCCCATTTCTTCAGCGATGCTGCTACCTCCACCTTTGTGATAGAGCGGAGGGCCAGACATGTAATAGCCCTTTATTATGGCCGTAACGAGATACCCAACACTGATCCTGATCTGCCCGACACTGCCCGAAATGTAACGGTATCGTTAGGCGCCTGGCTCCTTGGTTCTGATGCTCAGTGGATGAGCCTGATCAAGGGTTTTTTGAACCACGATTCGCTTGATTAGGGAAGATTAGCTTGATTGCTTTAATAGTTTTGTTATTGTTAAGTAGTTGTTCCTGGCAATGGGCAATTCCGGTTGCTTGCATAGCTTCCGGGTGAGGCGGAAGTATAAGATAATTGTGCTGACAATATATGGGAGAGCAGAGTCTTGTTAGCGATTGAAACCGATCTTCTCTTCCCTTGTTCCGTCGAATTCGGAGTAGAGGACGGTGGCGGTGACGATAACTTCGTTGGCCGTCGTCGTGCTTTGGGATTGGGCGAAGCCGTGAATGCGTAGTTTTTTCTCATTGAGGAAGCCGGTAATGTCGCCCTCTACTTTGGCGGGGTCCCCGCTGAAAATCTTCACTTTTACGTCGGCTGCGGTGCCCGAGACCTTTAACATGTATATTGCGTTTTTTGCGTTATATAGCGGCTAATCCTATGATATTAACCGAATATTTAGTAAGTTACAACAAGATTATATACTGACCATGGTAAAACGTTACTTACTTCTTCTTGCCTTATTGATCGTTGGAAAAAGCTCGATGGCGCAAAGCACCATTGACTATTCCATACAGCTATCGGCCACGGTGAATACTAACCCGCCGCAGGTGATATTGCATTGGGATTCCATTGCTTATGCAACAAGTTACCAGATATTTAAGAAATCGAAAGCCGGCGTGAGCTGGGGCCCGGCTATGGCCTTCCTGAATGGGTATGATACTATGTATGTAGATGCAGCCGTAATAGCTGATTCCTCTTACGAATACAAAATGGTTGCCCTGGGGGTGCAAACTGCCTATGGCTACATACACGCGGGCGTCCAGGCCCCGGCGATACACAACAGGGGAACTGTGGTGCTGTTGGTAGACGATTACTTTTTGCCAAGCTGCGCCAACCAAATAAACCAACTGGTAAAGGACCTGGCAGGCGATGGCTGGGAGGTGATAAGGCATGACGTGCCGCGCAGTATGACTGACGTGGGTATAAAATCGATGATACTGGCGGACAGGCTAGCTAACCCTCGTGTTTCGGCTGTATATATACTGGGGCACCTTGCAGTGCCTTACAGCGGCTATATATATCCTGATGGTCACTATCCTGATCACGCAGGTGCATGGCCCGCAGATGTGTTCTACGCTGATGTGGACGGTACCTGGAGCGATAACCTGGTAAACGATGCCAACGCAACAAGAACACAAAACCATAACATACCGGGAGACGGTAAGTGGGACCAGAATTTTATTCCTTCTTCTACAGAACTGCAGATAGGCCGCGTAGACTTTTACGACATGCCCGTTTTCAACAAGACCGAGGAGCAGATGATGACTACCTACCTGAACCGGGCGCACAGGTTTAAAGTAGATTCGCTCAACGTAGGCAGGCGCGCACTGATAGATGATAACTTCGGTGGCTTTGGCGGAGAGGCTTTTGCTGCCAACGGGTTCAGGATGTTCCCTGGCATGGTAGGTCCCGATAAGGTATACCAGATAGACCTGGTTAATTCATTGGATGATTCTTCGTTCCTGTTTGCCTATGGCTGCGGTGCGGGTTCTTATACAAGTGCGGCCGGTGTAGGTACCAGTACTGACTTTACCGGCAATGGCGCTGACGCGATTTTTGTGGGATTGTTCGGCAGCTATTTCGGCGACTGGGATTCTCAGAATAACTTCCTGAAAGCTCCGCTGTGTTCAGACATTCCTGCCCTTGCTACTTTCTGGGCAGGCAGGCCTAACTGGTTCATACATCATATGGCGCTGGGTGAGCACATAGGTTATTCAGCCAAGCTGACCCAAAACAACAATACACTTTACTCGCCGGGTAATTTCGGCACGCGCTATGTGCATATAGGCCTGATGGGAGATCCAAGCCTGCGCACAGACTATATAAAGCCGCCCAAAAACCTGACTGCAGCGCAAGTGGATGATACAAGCACGTTCATCAACTGGGTGCAATCGCCTGATACTTCTGTAATTGGTTACTATGTATACCGCTCTACTTCAAGATATGGGTATTACCAGTTAGTATCGCCGCTGCTTACGAGTCATGATTTCAGTGATCATGGTGTGCCAAGCGGTACTTATTTCTACCAGGCACGTGCGGTGAAACCTGAAATGACAGGTTCGGGAGGGTATTATAACCTGAGCCTTGGTGCTATAAGTGCGGACTCTGTAGTAGTGAATAATAACCTTGGTGTGGCTGAGCTCTTCTCAAGTAAGAGCATGGTAGTTTACCCGAACCCTGCCACGGAAAAGATAACCGTACAAGTTACCTACGGCCGCATTGCTGAAGCTACTGTAAGCCTTGTAGATGTAACAGGCAAGGAAGTGTATAACACTGAAAAAATGCTGCGGACCGGTGTGAATGAAATAAGTGTGGATGTAAGCAATTTGCCAGGCGGTATTTATGCTGTGCTGGTGCAGACTGCAGAAGGAACAGTTAGTGAGAAAGTGGTTGTGAAGTAAGAACCACGATTCTTTAGATTTTGAAGATTTGCCCCGATTGAGGCTATAATATAAAAGAGAATGAGTAAAAACTCATTCTCTTTTTTTGTGATGCATGCTGATGGCGAAAGCCAGATGTTATTCCGTAAGTTTTATTCCAGTCTTTGTCAGCTCTATTTTTTTTTGCCGGTAAAGGGCTCCCACTGCCATTTTGAAGGCTTTTTTGCTCATGCCGAAGAACTCGTAGATTTCCTCGGGGTCTGACTTGTCGTGATAGGGGAGATAGCCGTTATTTTCATGGAGGAGGTCGAGTATCTTACCTTCCTCGCCGGCAATTCTTTGATAACCCTTTTTACCGAGAGCAACGTCTATCTTGTTGTCCTCCCTTATTGTCTTTACATAACCTTTCTCGCGATCACCTGGTTCCAATTCACGGAAGACCTCATTGAAGTAAAGCAGGCCGATGTGTTTGTTGTTGATGACGACTTCATAACCCAATTCCGTTTTACGATATATAAGCAGGTCGACAGGCTCATTTTCTGAAACAGTGAGTACTTCGTTATCGAGGAACTGGGAGAACTTTTCGGTAGCTGTGACGCGGCCGGTTTGTTCATCGATGTAGAGATATACCAGGTAGGACTCGCCTTCATATATGCGGGAGCGCTGTTGAGATAGGGGAAGGAATACGTCCTTCATGATACCCCATTTCAGAAAGGCGCCATGCTCCGTAATGGTAACGACCTCCATTAGCGCAAACTCGCCAACAGTAGCCACCGGTTTGTCGGTAGTTGCTATCAGCCTGTTCTCTGAGTCGTGGTAGATGAAGACCTCGAGTTCGTCGTCCACGTCCAGACCAGCGGGCACATAACGTTTAGGCAGCAGTATTTCGTCGCCGTCTCCATCGAGGTAGACACCGAAGTCTACTTTCTTCATCACTTTTAATGTATAGTGTTTTCCTGCTGTCAGCATAATCTTCTGTTTCTTGTGGGGCGTGCTGACGGCGAAGAGCCGTGCTGACGCTATAATTATATCAGGGTTGCATTGGTGTACATCATTTCTATGATATTAACTACCTCGCGGCCCTCGGCGGCACTAGCCATGATCCTGACATTGTGATGCAGCACGTCTATTACATTTTGGATCATTTTGTCGTGGTTACTCATAGAGCCCTGGTAAAGGCCGTAATCGTTTGCTTTTGCCGTGATGTTAATATTGGGCAGGGTGATGTCTTTGATGTGCTGGTACTCCAGGGTATTGAGGTATTGACCACCGATCTTTAATGTGCCTTTTTCGGCAAAGATGGTGATAGAGCCCTCCATGTTTCTGTCGTAGGAGCAGGTGGTAAAATTGAAGTTGATGATAGCATCGTTCTCCGCTTTCATTACAAAGCTGCCCGTATCCTCGAATTCTGTATTGTGTGCGTGCGCATAGTTGTGTATCCAGCCCTCTGCATCTATGATCCCGCCGTTGAGGTAATACAGTATATCTACAAAATGGCTGAACTGGGTAAAGAGGCAACCACCATCCTGCTCTTTTCTGCCACGCCAGTCGCTTTCTGAATAGTAGGCATCACCGCGGTTCCAGAAGCAATTAACCTGTACCATGTAAATTTTGCCCAGTTCGTTCTTGTCTATGAGATCTTTTACTGCCTGAACCGGTGGGTTGTAGCGGTTTTGTTTTACAGAAAAAATCAGCTTGCCGGTTCTTTGTGAGGCAGAGATCATGTTGTCACATTGCTCTACACTAATGGCCATGGGCTTTTCCACTACTACATGACACCCTGCCTCGAGGCCGAGAATAGTATGTGGCTCGTGCAGGTAGTTAGGGGTGCATACACAGAGGACATCCACTTCTGATGCTTCCAACATCTCAGCAATAGTAGAATAGAAGCTAACAGAGCCGGGAGCCTTTTCTTTCAGTTCCTGTTTTATATCACAAACCGCCACCAGTTCGGCAGCGGGGCTGTTTAATATATGTTCTGCATGACGACGGCCGATATTGCCGAAACCGACTATGGCGAATTTTATTTTATCCATGAACTTGTCAAAAGTAAAGAAATAATGCCTACTTGATACTAAGAAGGCCGTTCTGCTGCCATTCTATCATATCTGACTCCAGCATTTTTCGCAGAAGGGCCGAAATATGATCGTGAAGTTGGCTGTCATATTGTTTTTGCAGCTCTTTTATATGAATGCTTTTCGCTTCACGAATGTGCCGGTAGAGTATGCTGGCCAGTTCCTGATTGCCGGGTTTAGAAGCGGTTTTTTTGCTACATATATCGCAGTGGCCGCAGTCGGTTTTTTCTTCTCCAAAGTAGGAGAGCAGCATCTTTTCACGGCATTGAGTTTCGTTTTGGAGATAGGCGATCATGGCCTCCGTGCGGGCGATGTGCTTTCGCTTTAAAATGCCGATGCGCTGCATGTCGATAAGCAGGTGGCGACTGTCCACGCGAAGATGGTGGAAGTATAATTGCGGTCCGTCTTTTGGTTTGTTGTATTCTAACATTTCCATTCCGTGCAATTGCTGCAGCAAAGCCTCTACATCATTTTTATCCATCCGCAGCCTTTGAGCGACTGCAATGACGCTGATACCGGTTGGATAATGGAAAATGGTGCTATACATACGTAGCAGGGTAGTGATGATCACACCCAGCTTTGGGTAAGAGGAGACTATGTTATCGATTTCGTGCCTGTCGGTTATGAACTGCACACTGGCCGGATGGAAGACAGCTTCGGTAATGGTCCAAAGCCCTTCCTGCGCCAGGAGTCTCAGCGCATAGGAAGCGGGGGTTGGTTGCAATTTGAATTTGGCGCAGAAATCGTTCAGCTCAAAGGAGAAATACTTATCGGGCTGTACACCAATGGGTATTTGCAGGTATTCATTAACTGACTGATAAACTTGCCGGAGATATTCTTCAGAAGGGTACTGGATGGCAATGCTGTTCCGAAGGCGGTCAATGTCAGTAGCATTGTATAGTAGAAGGGCTCTTGAGTTTTTATTGTCACGGCCCGCACGACCCGCTTCCTGGTAATAGGCTTCGCAGTGTTCGGGAGAATCATAGTGCAGCACAAGCCGGACATCAGGTTTGTCGATGCCCATGCCAAAGGCCGTGGTGGCGGCTATTGTCTTTGGGTTATTGTTCATCCAGCTTTCCTGGGCTTCTTCACGTCTTTTTTTATCGAGGCCTGCATGATAGAAAGTTGCGCTGATGCCTGAGGAAGAGAGCTGCCGCGCGATTAGTTCTGTATGTTTTCGGCTGCGGCAATAAATGATGGAACTGCCGGTTGAGGGAATACTGTCAGCTGTTTCAGTGGTTTTGTTCTCACTGTAGTGTACCTCGTAGAAGATATTGTCGCGACGAAAGCTGCGGGTGATAACTTCGGGTTGCTTTAGCTGCAATTTGCTGATGATATCCTGCTGCACTTCCTTGGTGGCAGAGGCCGTAAGGGCCAGCATAGGTATACCGGGGAGTTCTTCCCTCAACTCCGCGATCCTCAGATAGTCGGGCCTGAAGTCGTAGCCCCATTGGGAAATGCAGTGCGCTTCATCTACGGCTACCAGGTTGATATTGAATTCCGGTAAGTATTCTTTGAAAAGGTCGGTTTGCAGGCGTTCAGGGGAGATGTATAATAACTTAAACGGACCATAGCGCATATTCTCAAAGGTCTGCTTCACCTCGCCCCGGTACATGCCTGCATGTATAAAGGCTGCCGGTATATCTAGATCCTTTAGTCGCTTTACCTGGTCCTGCATTAATGCTATAAGCGGAGATATAACGAGACAAAAACCGTCTTTAGCGAGAGCAGGAACCTGGTAACATAGCGATTTTCCTGCCCCTGTTGGTAACAAAGCCAAAGTATCTTTTCCTGTCAATACGGTTTCTATAATCTCTTCCTGCAGGGGGCGGAAAGCTGAGTAGCCCCAGTAACGTTTCAGTATATCAGCAACCGCAGCCAATTGCTATTGATGTTTTTGGAAGGTTTTGTCGACAAATACAGGCTTGAGGGCATTGAGCCAGAGCTGCTTTTTTACATCAGGCTGTTTTTCCAACTCCGGTAAGGCCAGGGTAGGAATGAAAATGCAATCGTTGAACCTATTGGGCTCGTTGAAGCGCATTAAGGCACTAATGCCTAATTGCTGAGTTGAAATACCCAAAAGGATGACAAATTCGGGCTGAGCTTTGTCCCTCAGCTGATGCCAGGCAGCCGGCGAATTTTCTGAAAGCTGAACTATGTGGCAGCTTGCGGGAGTTAAAGAGCAGGCTTGTAACATTTTTTGCAACTGCAGCTCTTCCTGGCTTCCGGCATCGTATGAAGTGCTGATTACCAGCGTAGTTTTATGACTTTCACCAGCCGATATATTCTCGTTCCAAAATATATCAAACTCATTGCTGATGATCCTGGAACTTATGATATTTAAATTATCTGCCATAGCCTCTTACCGTGCACATTTACAAGCCCCTAAAGGATTTTTTTCGTTTCTTTGCGAAAATATATCTTTTCTATTCGTCAACAGATTTCTTTTTTTATGAGTGTTTCCACGATTGATATTAAGGTGAGTAAGGTAGCAAAGAGCAGGATACATGAACTTAAGCACGACAATATCCAGTTTGGTAAGTTGTATTCTGACCATATGCTGGTAGCGCGCTATGAGGATGGAGAGTGGAAACAAGCAGAAATAGTTCCTTTTGCCAACCTGAGCCTGAGCCCGGCGACGACATTTATGCACTACGGACAGGCGATATTTGAGGGAGTGAAGGCTTATAAGGATCCACAGGGTAACCCCGTGATCTTTCGCCCCTACGACAATCTGAAGCGCATGAACCGGTCGGCTGAACGTATGGCAATGCCCGATGTGCCAGCGGAGCTGTTTGTTGACGGAATGAAGCAGCTAATAGACATTGACAGGAATTGGATACCTACGGCTGATGGTACCTCGTTGTATATCCGCCCGTTTATGATAGCTGTGGATGAGTTTGTGGGTGTGAAGCCTGCTGAGAAATTCCTGTTTATTATTATTACCAGTCCTGCAGGTCCATATTATGCAAATCCTGTATCTATATACGTGCAGGATAAATATGTACGTGCCTTTCCCGGCGGTATAGGTTTTACAAAGGCGGCAGGTAACTATGGTATGAGCATGTATCCAACCATGCAGATCCGGAAGATGGGATACGATCAAATACTTTGGACCGATGGCTTTGAGCACAAGTATGTTCAGGAGATAGGAACCATGAACGTATTCTTCATAATTGACGGCAAGGCGATTACTCCCGACCTGGGACAAGATACTATACTGGAAGGTGTAACCCGTGACAGCGTCATCACCCTGCTGCGTGAAAAAGGCGTGACTGTAGAGGAGCGCTCGCTGAGCATAGATGAAATAGCGGAAGCCTACGGGGCAGGCAAGCTTACGGAAGCATTTGGCACGGGTACTGCAGCCTCGATAGCTCCTATATCTAAACTTACGTACCACGAAGAAGCTATGGAACTTCCGCCTGTAGAAAGCTGGGAGATCACCAACTGGCTAAAGAAGGAACTTAGCGACATCCGTCACGGCCGAATAGCTGACACGCACGGCTGGATAGAGAAGGTGTAAGTTTCGTTTTATACAAGATGACTTTCCTGCTTGACAAGATAGACTTCCGCGGCTTTTAAGGCGTATATTTAAAGGGTAAATTTACCCTATGCACTTTAAGGCCGGCATACGGACAGTAGAAAGGTGGTTGCATGTAGTCATGCTATCGCTGCTGCTTGCGTTTCTCTCGCTTACCTACCCGGATATGGGGAAAGCCTACTGGTGGACTATCTACTATACAATAGCTTTCGACTTTACTATTTTTGCAGGATGCGCTTATTTTGCTGCTTATAGCTTACTTCCGAGATTCTTCCTGAAACGACGGTATTTTCTTTTCTTTTCGTATTTCCTGATTTCGCTTGTGGCGGGGAGCCTTCTGATACTTTTCAATGATGTCTTCGTCAATTATATAAACCAGGATATCAGCGACTTTGTTCCTGACCTGCAGGCTGTGCTCTTTTTCAGCTCTACGCTGGCGATGATATTTATGATATCGGTTGTGGGTGTGGCCATTCGCGGTTTTATTTTCTGGGTGCAGTCGATGGAGCAATTACATGTGATACAGCAAGAGAAGCTAAAAACAGAACTGGCATTTCTCCGCTCACAAATGAATCCGCATTTCCTGTTCAACACCATCAACCTCGTTTTCGGGAACATAGAGAAAACCAATAGTACCGCGAGAGACATAATGGTGCGGTTTTCTGAACTGCTGCGCTACCAGTTATATGAGTGTGACGTTGCTGAGATACCCCTGGAAAAAGAAATCAACTACCTGAAGAATTACATAGAACTACAAAGGAAGCGCAAAGCAGACGAACTCAGCTGTACGCTGCGACTGCCGGAGAAAGTAGAAGGGTACAATGTTTCACCACTGCTGATGGCTCCACTGGTGGAAAATGCGTTTAAATATGTAGGGTCAAACGGCGATAAGGAACACTACCTGTATATAGAATTGAAGCAGGTCAGCAGTGGGTTGGTATTCACCTGCGTGAACACCAAATCATCCCTTGTATACAAAGATCTGAACGGCGCCCATGGGCTGGGCTTGCAAAACCTGAGACGCAGGCTGGAACTGCTGTATCCTGACAAACACAAGCTTCAGATAAAAGAGAGCGACAAAATATTTGATGTTCAACTAAGTCTTTCGCTATGAAGAAGCTAAGCTGCATGATAATAGATGATGAACCGGTGGCGAGAAAGATCATCCGCGAGTATATAGATGATATTGACTTCCTGGAAACGGTTGCGGAAGCTGAAAATGCTGAAGATGCAACTAAAGTGCTACGCGAAAACAATATTTCAATCTTGTTTCTTGATATACAAATGCCCGGCATCAACGGTATTGAATTTCTGAAAAAGAACACTGATGATCGTATGGTGATCATGACCACAGCTTACCCGCAATACGCACTGCAGGGTTTTGAGCTGGATGTGATGGACTACCTGGTGAAGCCCATACCATTTGACCGCTTTCTGAAAGCTGTAAACAAATGCCGGGACTATGAGCAAATGAAAAGCGGCGGGGTTGATAAGGACGCCCTGTTTATAAAATGTGACCGCCGGATAGAAAAGGTGATGATACAAGACATTCAGTATGTGAAAGGTATGGCCAACTACGTGATCATACATACGGCCCAAAGAAAATATATAACCTACTTCAGGTTCAAAGATATAGAGGAACAACTTCCCTCCGACCATTTTGCCAGGGTGCATAAATCATATATCGTGGCACTCAACTCCGTAAATACGATCGCTGCCAATAAAGTTTTTATCGGGTCGCTGGGCCTGCCAGTGAGCAAATTTTACCGCAACAGTTTCATAAAAAAAATTGAGCCACTTCTGTTGAAGAGAAAGGCTTAAATAGAGAAGAAGTCATCTTATGTAAGATATAGGTTGCTTTGTATAAAATGCAATTGAGATCAGCGTGCATCAACTTAAATTCGAACAGGATAATTTTTTAAACTTCTTCAATTATGAGGCGATCAGCATTTTGTCTACTCCTGTTTACATCTATCAGTATTGCAAACTTAAAAGCACAAATTATTACAACAGTCGCAGGAACCAGCACAGCTTCCTATTGCGGCGATAACGGCCAGGCTATTTCTGCATGCCTGAATAATCCCAGCGGTGTAACCATTGATCAGAATGGCAACATTTACATTGCTGATGCGAGTAACAACCGTATTCGGAAAATAGATGGCACAGGCATTATCACAACGGTTGCCGGAAACGGTACTGCAGGGTATGGGGGTGATGGCGGAGCTGCTACTGCGGCGATGCTTTACTCGCCAAGAGGGGTCGCGGTGGATTTTTTCGGTAATATATTTATTGCCGACGAGCTGAACCACGTAATCAGGAAGGTGGATGTTAACGGTATTATTTCTACAGTAGCCGGCAACAATACTGCGGGCTTCAGCGGAGATGGGGGAAATGCAGTATTGGCTTCTCTGAACCGGCCTACGGGAATAATCGTTGACTTTTCTGGAACCCTGTACATTGCTGATCAGCTGAACCACCGTATTCGCAAAGTAGATTTCATAGGCAATATTATCAGTACTTATGCAGGGAACGGGACGGCCGGTTATACGGGTGACAATGGTCCCGCTACCGCAGCGTCAATGAATTACCCTTCCGGTTTATGCATGGACCAGAACGGAAATATTTTTGTGGCTGACTACTACAACAATGTCATCAGAAGAATCACTTTCGGAGGCGCCCAGATCACCACGGTTGCGGGCGATGGCCAGGCATTGTACCAGGGAGACGGGGGACAAGCTACACTGGCCTCGCTGAATTTTCCTTATGGTGTGGCAATAGATGCCGGAGATAATATCTTCATTGCAGACCAGCAGAACCATTGCATCAGGAAAGTGGACCCGGCGGGCATTATTACTACTGTGGCAGGTAATGGTACTCTGGGCTTTTCCGGTGATGGAGGTCCGGCCACTTTGGCTATGCTGGCGGGGCCTTCAGGTGTCGGAGTTTTGGGTTCGGGAGACCTTTATGTAGCAGACGTGAACAACCAACGCATACGGATGGTTACCAATTGCCCCATTCCGACACAGCCAGATCCAATTGTCGGCTCCCAGTATTTCTGTCCCGGCAGCCAGGATACGTTTTCCATTCCGCAGGTGAATAATGCCACCTCGTATGTATGGACCTTGCCCAATGGCTGGACAGGTAGCAGTAAAACGGTATCGTTCATAGTAACTCCCGGTTCTTCGGGAGTTACAATTTCAGTTTATGGAGTAAAT
>CAMPKR010000023.1 GCA_946887345.1 uncultured Bacteroidota bacterium
GCGCTAACGGATGTCCTGACACTGTGAACCTAGCATTGACCCAACCAGCGGAGCTTACTGTTAATGCTGCCATTTCCAACCTTTTTTGCCTGGGAGGGAGCAATGCGACCGCTACGGCGATGGTTTCGGGAGGAACCGCACCGTACACTTATTCCTGGAACACTACACCGATACAAACAACGGCCACCGCAGCAGGTCTGACTGTAGGTAACTATATGGTGACTGTTACCGATGCCCACGGATGCCAAACATCTACCGTTGCTTCTATCGGATTACCTTCGACTCCGATCTCCGCGTCAATTGGCACCGTTATACCTGTTTCCTGTTTCGGTACCTCAACAGGGAGCGCGACAGTAATTGCAACAGGTGGAACGACTCCTTACAACTATTCCTGGAATACAAATCCGGCAAAATACACTGCCACTGCCAGCAATCTGCCAGCAGGGAGTTACACTGTTACAGTAACCGACAATAACGGCTGTGCTGTCACTACATCTGTTACCATTACCCAACCAGCAACCGCTGTGGGAGCAACCATCAGCAGCGTAATAAATGCGAGCTGTAATAGCGGTACCGACGGTAGTGCTACTGTGTCGGCAACAGGAGGTGTTGGTCCGTACACGTACTCATGGAATACAAACCCAATACAAACATCAGCCACTGCCAGCAACCTTGCAGTCGGAGCATATGTAGTCACCGTAACTGACTCAAAAGGGTGCTCTATAACTAAGCAGGCGACAATTACACAGCCAACGATCCTGGTTGCCTCCATCAGTGCGAGCACAAATGCCTTATGTTTTGGCGGCAATGGCGGCAGCGCAACTGTATCAGCTACAGGTGGCAGCAGCCCATATAACTATTCATGGAATACTTCGCCTATTCAGATAGCATCAACCGCAAATAACCTTACTGCCGGAGTCTATATAGTGCAGGTTACCGATGCGCATGGCTGTACCGACACTTCGAAAGTTACCATCAGTCAACCTCCAGCGCTAAGTGCAACCACAACATCAACAAACCTCACTTGCCTTAACGGCAGTGATGGTACTGCAGCCACCGTCGCTTCGGGTGGAACGCCGCCATACTCCTATATGTGGAATACGACACCGACAACTGCGACTTCCTCAATCAGCAATCTTCCTGGCGGCACCTATACTGTGACCGTTACCGACAACCACGGCTGTGCGACCTATGCCACGGCAACAGTTGCACAACCCACAAACCCTGTTATTGCTACCCCCGGTTCGATCGGCAACGTGAGCTGCCTGGGAGGGAACAATGGCAGCGCCTGGGTGATAGCCTCGGGCGGAGTTGCTCCGTACATTTACTACTGGAACACCACACCTGCACAACACTACGCGGTTGGCGTAGGGCTTTCTGCGGGGAGCTACTTAGTAACCGTGTATGACGGAAATATGTGTTTCGATACAGCCACAATTACGATAACTCAGCCGGCCACCCCTTTAACCCTATCTTCAACTAGTACGAATACTCTATGCCCGGGAGCTAGCAATGGAACAGCGACAGCTACGGCAGCAGGGGGAGTAGCACCGTACAGTTATTCATGGAACACTACACCACTACAAACAACTGCGACAGCTACTAACCTGTCAGCTGGTGTGTACACCGTAACTGTAACAGATGCAGCAGGCTGTGTAAATACTATGTCTGTAACTGTAGGGCAGCCACTACCTATTACGGTAGCACCAGTCGTAGGTTCTCCTCTACCGTGTTATGGAGCAGGGCAGGGATCTATCACTGCTTACCCAACAGGAGGCACTCCTCCATACAATTTTTCATGGAGCACAAGTCCTGTACAGACCTCGCAAACAGCCTATAGCTTGACAGCAGGCTCATATCTGATTACCGTAACTGATGCGAATGGTTGTACGGGAAGTGTGCTTGCATCTCTTTCTCAACCAGCACCATTAGTTGCCAACGCATCGACTACGAATTTATTCTGTTTAGGCGGAAGTAATGCAACATCAACAGCGGTTGTTTCCGGGGGCGTAGCTCCCTACACATATGCATGGAATACCACACCAGCACAGACAGGCGCAACCGCTACCGGACTGACAGTAGGACAATATACTGTCTCCGTTACAGATGCCAATGGTTGCCTTACAACAGCAACAGCTTCTGTCGGAATGCCTTCTACTCCCATCAGTGCCTCGACAGGGAGTGTGTCGAATGTTGCATGCTTTGGAGGACTATCAGGATCTGCCTCTGCATTAGGATCAGGCGGCACGCCACCTTATAATTACTCATGGAGCACTAGCCCCAACCAATATACCGCAACAGCTAACAATCTTCCTGCCGGTACATATACAGTAACAATTAGTGACATCAATGGATGTTCGGCTACAGCAAGTGCGACCATCATTCAGCCGTCGGCGCCGGTTGGCCTTGCAATAAACAACGTAGCCAATGTCAGTTGTAACAATGCGACAAACGGTAGCGCGACAGCAGCGGTATCTGGTGGGATGCCCCCATATAGCTATTCGTGGAACACGATACCAGTTCAAACAACTGCAACAGCAAGCAACCTCGCGGCCGGAACCTATATTGTATTAGTGACGGATGCTAGCGGATGCATAGCAATAGACTCAATTACGATCAGCCAGCCACAAGCATTAAATGCGACAGCAGGTGCAGTTAATACGCCACTATGTTTTGGTAGCCTCAATGGTAGCGCAACTGTTAACGTGTTGGGCGGTACTGCACCCTATAGTTATACCTGGAACACAACCCCTGTTCAAACTACGGCCACAGCGACTAACCTTGCAGGAGGAAGTTATACCGTCTATGTAATTGACTCGAAGGGTTGTCAAGACACGGTGAATGTCATCGTGGGCACTCCAGGAGGGCTTAACGGATATGTTACGGCTTCAAATCCTGTGTGTTTAAATGGAACTACCGGAACCTTAACCGCACTTGTTGCTGGGGGCACACCGCCCTACAACTATTCCTGGAATACCGCTCCTGTTCAACCTACGTCAGTCGCAACAAACCTAGGTGCCGGAACTTATACCGTCGTTGTCACTGACAACAATGGCTGTACAACATCAATTGTAGGAGTGGTAGCGCAACCTTCAAATCCGATCAATGCGAACATTGCAAGTATTGGGAATATTAATTGCTACGGGGGGACCAATGGAAGCGCAGTTGCAAGTGTTTCAGGGGGGACCTTTCCATATACCTATAGCTGGAATACAACTCCTGTTCAGACTTCCCTTGTGGGCAACAACTTGTCTGCCGGAGCCTATATACTTACGGTAACGGACGCAAACGGATGTGTTGACACGGCGAATGCAATAATCACGGCGCCTGCAAGCAGCCTAAATGTATCAATAAACAACGTAATTCACCCACTCTGCAACAGTTCAACGACAGGCTCCGCCGACGCGGTAGCCTCAGGAGGCACCGCCCCATATGTGTATTCCTGGAATACTTCACCGAGTCAATCAACGGCAACGGCAAGTAATCTCCCAGCTGGCTCTTACATGGTGACAGTTACAGATGCCAACGGATGTATAAACACTCAACAGGTGGCAATAACATCCCCGACACCTATAAACAGCACGTGGACAGGCTCCGGCGCCACATGCTTTGGAGGAACCAACAGCTCAGCCACGGTAAATGTCACCGGAGGAGTAGCACCATATACCTATAGCTGGAATACAACACCTGTTCAGACAACACAAGCCGTAAGTAATCTGACAGCGGGCAGCTACACAGTATCCATTACCGATGCGAACGGATGTACTCATACTGAGCTCGTAACCGTAAACCAGCCAACACCACTTTCGGCCATCACCTACGCCACTAACCTTTATTGTCTTGGTGGATCAAATGGTAGCCTTACTGCCAATGTTTCTGGTGGCACTGCTCCATATACCTACGTGTGGGCCACCAACCCTGTGCAGACAACAGCAACAGCGAACAATCTGCCCGCAGGAACCTATGGCGTAACGATTACTGACGCAAACGGATGTACGATCACTAAGTCTGATTCTGTTTACCTGGAAGTAGCTCCACTTACGGCATTGCCAGGAGCGATCACAAATGTAAACTGCTTTAACTCTAACGACGGTACAGCAAACGTGAATGTATCCGGCGGGACAGCACCATATACTTATAGCTGGAACACGGTACCCGTACAAACGACTTCAACGGCAACAAACCTCGGATCCGGTGTTTTCACGGTAACTGTGACAGATGCATACGGCTGTACCCAATCGACAACAGTGACACTAACCCAGCCACCAACAGTTGTTGGACTTACACTAGACAGCGCGACCCATGAAACTTGTTTCGGGTCATTAAACGGTAAAGCCACAGTCTCAGGCACAGGTGGCACAGCCCCTTACACGTACACATGGAATGGCTCGCCAGGTCAGACTGCCGCAACGGCAACAAATCTTGGGGCTGGTGCTTACGTTGTAACTGTGACTGATGCCAATGGTTGTACCAATACACTGCAGGTGACTATAACATCACCGCCAGCCATTGCAAGTTCATGGACAGGTTCAGCTACGTCGTGCTTCGGCGGTGCTAACAGTTCTGCTACGGTAAATGTAAACGGTGGGGTATCACCGTATACATATAGCTGGAATACGACCCCTATTCAAACGACGCAAACGGTGAATAACCTGGCCGCAGGGAGCTACATTGTTTCCATTACTGACGCAAACGGTTGTACCCATAGTGAATTCGTAACTGTAAATCAGCCGACACCCCTTTCGGCGACAACAAACGCCACGAATCTTTATTGCCTCGGCGGGACTAACGGCAGCGTGATGGCTAACGCAACGGGCGGAACAGCACCCTATACATATGCATGGAATACAAGTCCGGTGCAGACGACAGCGATCGCCAGTAACTTGCCAGCAGGCACATACAGTGTGATTATAACGGACGCAAACGGATGTACCTTCACAAAGTCTGACTCTGTTTATCTGGAAGTATCGCCACTTGTGGCGTCACCCGGAGTTATCACAAACGTAAACTGCTATCAAGCCTACGATGGAACTGCAGCGGTAAATGTATCAGGAGGAAGTGCCCCATATAGTTATAGCTGGAACACAGCTCCTGTACAAAATAACCAGACTGCTACGAACCTTGGATCAGGTGTATTTACAGTGACTGTAACAGATGCTTACGGATGTACCAATTCTACAACAGTGACTATAACCCAGCCAGCTTCAATGGCAGCACTTATATTAGACAGCTTAACAGACGCTACCTGCTACGGATCGTCTAATGGTAAAGCATCCATATCTGGTACAGGAGGCACACCGCCATACTTATATGCATGGAATACAAACCCTATCCAGAATAATCCTACCGCTACTAACATGGCAGCAGGGACTTATATGGCGACCATTACTGACGCAAGAGGTTGTACAGCCACCATGGCCGTAACCATCACAGAACCGGTGCAGGTTGTTCCAACGGTTTCGGGAGTGTCGAATGCTCTCTGTCATGGCGACAGCAGTGGCAGCCTTTCGGTCGTTGTAGCCGGAGGATCCGCGCCATACACTTATGCATGGAATACCTCGCCAGGACAAAGTACTGCCTTCACCTCTGGCCTACCAGCGGGCACCTATCAGGTGACAGTGACAGACAGTAAAGGATGTACAGGGTCCTCGGCAGGAACTGTTACGGAACCCCCCATTTTATCTGCGAGCCCTGCCGTCTTAAACCCTCTATGTGCAGGTGACGGAGGGTCGGCATCGGTGACAGCCGCAGGAGGAACCGGACCATACTCTTACATGTGGAATACTGTTCCATCACAGACGAGTCAAAATGTGCAGAATGTTTTAAGCGGTGGCTACACAGTAACAGTAACAGATGCACATGGCTGTACCACCAGCGCTTCAGCAATTATTGCACCTGCACCACCCCAGCTTTTAGCCAATATTACAGGCACAACCGATGTACTCTGCGCTGGTGCAGCGACTGGATCTGCAGCAGTAGCAGTGACAGGCGGTACATCCCCTTATAACTACAGTTGGACAACCAATCCGCCACAGCCCGGAACCACAGCTACAAACCTTCCTGCAGGCAGTCATACTGTGGTCGTGACAGACAGCCATGGCTGTACTGATACTGCAAAGGCAACTATAACAGAACCACCCGCTATCGTCATTACACCTGACCAGATCGCAGGCAGTTGCCCGGGTGTACTATCTGGCTCGGCAATGGTAAAGGTTGCAGGAGGGAATGCACCATATACTATCCACTGGAATACAACACCCGCCAAGTATACCCAAGTCATCGATAATGTAATACCAGGTACGTACAACGTAACGGTGACAGACCAAAATGGATGTACAAAGGCAGCACCCGTTAATATTCCTACGTATCCCAAACCTAATTTGGATGCGGGACCAGACCGATCTATATGTAAAGGGAGCAGCGTCAACCTGCTTGCTACCGGAGCAACCTATTACTTCTGGACACCAAATAACACTCTTTCATGCTCAGGCTGTCCTGACCCCATTGCCACACCGGTAGATAGTATCACTTATGCCGTTGTTGGGATTAATGAATTTGACTGCCGTGATACTGACTTTGTCCATGTAACTGTAATCGTTCCGAAGCCGGTTGAAACAGGACCCGAGAGAAATATCTGTCCAGGAGACACAGCTATGCTGTCTATAACTGGCGGCACGGACTATGAATGGATACCAGCAACAGGATTAAGTAACAACCATTCGCCTAATCCGATAGCATCGCCGACTGAAACAACGGTGTACACTGCAATCATCAAAGGTAATCCATGCTTTACTGATACTGTCAGGCAGACGGTAAACGTCTATCCGGTTCCAACTGTGACCCTGGGGCCTGACTATACCGGCATGGCGGGTGAGGAGCATCAAATCAATGCAGAGGTAACAGATGCTGACTACATTAAATGGTCTCCTGTCGACCTATTGAGCTGTAGCGACTGTTTCAACCCAATCGCTACTCTGGAACGGAACATGACCTACGAAGCCACTGTGACAAACATCGCCGGATGTAAGGCTACAGACGTGATTAATATAAAAGTGCTGTGTGATAACTCTTTATTCTTTATGCCCAATACATTTACCCCCAACGGAGACGGTAATAACGACCGCTTCTACCCTATGGGTCGCGGCATTAAAAAGGTGAACCAGTTCAGCATCTATAGCAGGTGGGGGGAATTGCTCTACAGGGTGGAAAATGTTCCTGCAAACCAGCCATCAATCGGGTGGGATGGATTCTTCAAAGGAATGGAACTAAAGCCTGATGTGTACGTCTATTTCCTAGATGCGACATGTACCAATGATGACAGAGTTTACCTAAAGAATGACATATCTCTTATTAGATAACGAGTCGATTGCATAAAATGAAAGGAGTGGAAATAGTCTTCCACTCCTTTTTCTTTAATAGACAGGATGAAAGTATTCTCAGGGGGAATGGTTTCTATACTAGATCCAGCAAAATTCGTTAGATGTCAGTAAAAAAGTCGTCGTCGTTCTGACGCTAAGTCTGGGAAGACCTCGCTCAGCGTTGGGGAAGTTAAAAACAGACGTAGTATTACCAGGACAAACCTTAGAGTGATACCTAAGATATCTCAGACGAGCAACTGACATACAATTAAATTTTTTGAAGGAAATGTCGCAATTCTAAAAGGATAGTTTAATCGAAAAAACCACTTCGTCACCTCTACCGCCTTAACGGACTACTTCTTCTGACAATCAAAGGTGCTCTTTGCTTTCTGCATCAGAACAACATCCCACAATGCGGTAAACGGTAATCGTATCGAAAATGCTGATCCTCAAGAGTTTAATTTTCTACTTTTACCGAAAATGAACGTACTTGAGGTCCCTTATTACCACTTCGTCATCTAGCGCCACAGTAGACAAGCCCCTGAATCACGCACACCGGTTGGACTATCTTGATGCGGCCCGTGGTATTGCCGCATTAATGGTGTTCTTTTATCATTACTTCGGTTGGCGTTGGCACGAATCACACAAAACCGCCGTTAACATACTTAGTCTGATCTTCAACGGAAGTGATGCAGTTTCGTTTTTCTTTGTACTAAGCGGAATGGTGCTCTCTTACAAATACTTAAACCTGCACGCAAGTCTGGACATCAGAAAGTTTTACATCAACCGCGTCTTCAGATTATGGCCAGCATATTGCTTTACTATAGTTGTCTGTTTCCTAGTGGGTTATCGAGATAGTCTTAACAGTGAAACATTGAAGTATGTCTTAATAGATGACAATACTCAGTTCTACGAGGAGCTGTCGTTATTGTGGGCTAAAAGCCATAATCATTTTATTGCTGGCTGGACGCTGTCTATAGAGATGTTTCTCTCTTTACTAACGCCATTTACCATCGTTCTTGCCAAGTATCATCGAAAGCTTTTACTCTGGCTATTATTGTGTCTTATGATGTCTTTGCCCTTAATTTCCCAGTTTTATATCCATTTTACTTTGGGAATTATCATTAGCGCCTGGTTTAACGATATACGGAGTGATCAGTTCAAAGCAACTGCAGTATATAAGTACAGGTACTTTCTACTTGGTGTGGCATTTGTCCTTTTCTCTATTCGTCACATTGACCGTATTTCACCTTTGGGACCTTCTTACAAATACTTTGCTGATGTCATCCGACTTGATTTCTTTACTTATACGGCTGTAGGGTCGTTTATTTTTCTCTGTTACATTGTGCAAAGTGAGAAACTGCAGCGCATATTAGGCCATAGTATCTTCAGGTTTTATGGGCGAATCTCATATGGTGTTTACTTGATGCATTGGATTGTAGTAAGCCTCACATTCGAATATTGGGCCGCTATTCGAACATACTTACCGGGTAAATGGACAGCTCCGATTGTTATGTTACTCGCCTGCTTTGCCATCACTACCATCCTTGCCGTTGGGGTTTACTACGCCATTGAAAAACCATTCATCAGATGGGGCAGGTCAATAACGAAAAACTTAAAATCGTCCTTCGTAGTTCGTTAGCCAGAAGCTTTCAGTATCAGATCGCTCAACATACGGACATTAGCCATGTAGATTTTATGACTTTTCCATCATCATGCTAGTATGAAAGCAAAGACTCTATCTTAGCAGCAACTTTCTCGATGTTCGGCAACATAGCCGATTCAAGACCTATGTTCATTGGTACCGCAGGTAGGTTAAGCGCTCCCAGAGTCTGAACTGGTGCATCAAGTTGAAAGAAGCAGGTCTGGCTGATGCGACCAGCAAGTGCTTCGCAAAACGAGTTATGAAGCTGTTCCTCTGTAAGTACCAGACATTTGCCATGTTTCTTCACAGTCTCATAAATAAGCTCCTCATCTAGGGGGTAGATGGTACGGAGATCTATCACTTCTACTTGTCCGGGAAACTGTTTTGCTGCATTACGGCTCCAGTGGACACCCATGCCATATGTGATAATGCAGATGGATTCACCATTATCTACTGACTCTTTGGTAGCCTGCAAAACTGATATTCCTTTGCCGAGAGGAAGGATGTAGTCTCTATCAGGCTCAACGGTCTTTGCTTCTTCGGTACCAGGCACTTTGCTCCAATAGAGTCCCTTATGCTCCAGCATAACAACCGGATTCGGATCGAGATAGGCAGCTTTCATCAAACCTTTCAGATCGGCGGCGTTGCTAGGGTATGCTATCTTGATACCTTTAATTGTAGCAAGTGTACTTTCGATACTGCCACTATGGTACGGGCCTCCGCCCCCATATGCACCGATAGGTACACGTATGATGCAGGATACCGGGAACTTGCCGCATGTGAGGTAACATGATTTGCTTATTTCTGTAACCAACTGGTTGATCCCAGGATATATATAATCAGCAAATTGAACTTCTACAATAGGCTTTAAGCCAACAGCACTCATGCCCACAGTGGACCCAATGATATATGCTTCCTGAATGGCAGTGTTGAATACCCGATCGTCACCAAACTTATCTGCAAGGGTGGCCGCTTCGCGGAATACTCCTCCAAGGCGTCGCCCGACATCCTGACCATAGAAAAGAGCTTCCGGATTATCCTGGAGAATTTCCTCCACGGCATGCAGGGCCGCATCCACCATTACTACCTTTTCCCTTCCTTCAGGGGTTCTGGTACCTTTTTCCGTTGTTACAGGCGTTGGAGCGAATACATGTGAGGCAACAGTAGACGGATCAGGATCCGCGGCAAGAACTGCAGCATCGAATTCGTTTTGAGCAAAAGCTCTTTCTTCATTTTCAATATTATCAAGGGCGCTCTCCTTTACCCCTCTCTGCACGAGTGCCTTTCTCAGCTTGGGAACGGGATCGTTAGCAGCGTGCTTATCAAGGTCTTCTGGTGTGCGATACCACTCCTTCCTTACTCCTGAAGTATGATGTCCGAGCAGAGGGACTTTCGCATGGACCAGAATAGGTCTCCGTTCACGGCGCACCCAATCAATTGTATATTCCATTGTTTTGTAGCTATCCACAAAATCGCTACCGTTTACCCGAACTCTTTCAATCCCTTTAAAGCCTGCGGCATATTCGTATGCATCGGTTGTCCGCGCCTCGTCGCTGCTTACCGATATTCCCCAGTCATTGTCCTGAACTAGATAGATGATAGGGAGCTGATGAAGAGCTGCAAATGAAAATGCCTCACTCACTTCGCCCTCAGTCACACTTCCATCCCCCAGAGAACAGATAACCACTGGGGCCGTGTTATATTCTATGAGCTTTTGTGTCTCGATGTATTGAATACCTTGCGCAATGCCTGTGGTAGGAATTACCTGCATACCAGTGGCGCTGCTCTGGTGGATAATAGTAGGGAAGCCCTTTCGCCGGACATTTGGATGGTTATAATACTCCCGTCCACCTGTGAAGGGGTCATCACCCTTTGCAAGTAATTGCAACATCAACTCGTAAGGTCTGAAACCCAAGCCAAGCATGATACTCTCGTCGCGGTAATAGGGGCTGACGTAGTCGCAGTCCTGAAGAAGGAAAGCGGTGGCAAGTTGGATAGCCTCATGCCCGCGAGATGTGCTGTGAACATATTTACATATTTGCCTGTTCGCATCATAGATATCTGCCATTGCCCTGGCGGTCATCATCTGCCTGTAAGCCCTAAGCAGCGTTTCTTTAGAAAGCATCTCCGATTTTTTCCCTTTGGACGGCGCAAAAGTACGCTGTATCTGCGACAATAAATTTGACATCAGGCAGTGAGTTGGTGGTGCAAATATCGCTGAGTGGGGCCAGAATCAGAAATGAAGAGGTTAGGCGGAAATACTTTATTGATGATGTACGTCCGGGAGTGAACATGTAATTTGATGCAATGTTACCGATGGGTTTGCAGACGGTATCGAAATCCTGATAGAATCGTTAATGGCTATTGTCGATGTCGGACTCTTTCTTTAAAATCCCAATATGTCAATGAACTTCTCTGGTGTGCGTGCCTCGGCTTTTAACCGCCAAAGGGAAAATCGAACATGGTGTTTTCGTATCAATGAGCAAATATGGCATACTGACGAGCCAGTTACTGTCGTGCCACTAAAAATTTCATAATTTCTTTCCACTAATGATTAATGTGATCTGATGGTATTTTGTACGTCGGAGCTTAACATGAGGCGTAGATCGAGCATCATTAACATGTGGGCTTCCAAATAGGACGTACATCTACATATATCAGAAACCTATCTGAGTGCTGAACATATTCTGATGTTCTATGATGCAGATTGAGAGGTTTAGCCAACGAATGCTGATGGTTAAATAAAGTCAATTTCTTTTAAAACAACTTATGCAGCGCCTACGAGAAGCTTTTGACCACAGACCTTCGGCGGTTCATTCTATCAGGCTCCGCTGCACTGAGTCAAGAATTCATAAGCGGTCTTGATTGGCCTCCTATGAAAGGCCGTGGCAATTGATCAGCTCAAAGGTTATGGTCTCAATTCTTCCTTGATTCTGATCATTTTTCTCACGATCTTTTTCATCTCCTTCCCATCCGATGCGAAGTCATCCACTGTCGCATTTCAGGATCGAATGCTCTAGACTTTTCGTTCGGCGCTACCCCCCGTAATACATGCCACCAGGGGTTTCGAAGCCATAATAAAAAAAAGCGCCTGGATCGAAACCAAGCGCACATCATTTAACCAAAACAACTACATTAGCCTATAAGCCGGATTCTGTACACTGGTATGGTCCCCAGTGGTTATCATTTATCTGGTCCGTGTATTGCTACCCGGATCTATCTGCCAACCCACAATCATCGGGCGAGCCGCCCTCAGTCGATTGCCTATTTGGCATTTCAGCGCGCAAGGTTTACCCCCAAATGTTGTTGCCAACACCTGCCGTAGGCTCTTACTCTACATTTTCACCCTTACCTCCAATAAAGTAGGCGGTTATTTTCTGTGGCACTCTCTGTATCCTGCTTGCGCGGGATCCCACCTGTTAGGTGGTGCGCTGCTCTTCGCTGTCCGGACTTTCCTCCCCATCGAAAATGGGGCGATAACCCAGCCTTTGTAGTCAATACAAATTTAAAGAAAAAAGAGCCTATAAACCAATGATTTTTGAGCAGATTATATACTTTAACATTTGCCATCTAATGGCAAACGAGGGTATCAAAAAAGTCGCTGCTGTACAGCGCTGCCGGCATATTTCCTTTCATGATCCAACAGCCATTGTTTTGCTTCCAAGCCGCCTGAGTATCCAACCAGAGTGCCCCTTTCCCCTATCACCCGGTGACAGGGAATAATGATTGCCAGGCTGTTTTCACCATTTGCACGAGCCACAGCTCTTATTGCCTTTTCGTCGCCCAGAAATAATGATTGGCCTCTATAGGACCTTGTCTCACCATATGCGATTTGCTGTAAACCTTTCCATACTCTTATCTGAAACGGGGATCCTAACAAATGGATTGGCACGTCAAACTCCTTTCTTTCTCCGGTAAAGTATTCATTCACCTGATTCCTGAGCGTAGTTATATGAGGGTGTGTCCCCTGCTCAATACTTGTGCCAAAGGCCCTACTCACACGTGCGAATATAGTTTGCATCATCCTTCTGAAAGAAAAGTCAAACACGCAAACGCCCTCATCGGTAGTGCAGGCTGTCATCTTCCCAATTGGAGTATCTATATGCTCACTAATAATTACCATCTCCTGCTGCCTTATAGTCTTATAGTAACTAATCTGCTACGTCTCAAATTGTAAATGATCCTGCAGTATCTTCGAGGCGTCATACGAGGTGTTCCCCCAAAATTTTACTAATATCCTTCGCCTTGCTATACACCATCATGTGTGTCCCTTCATTTATCCAATAATTTGCATCGACATTGGCAGGAGTAATTATCTTATCGCCTGTTCCGTGGATATGAATGACGTTTTTCGGCACTGTACTATTCTGCCATCCAAGTATCGCTTTGAAAGCCCACCCCAAAAAATCCGGATCTGTATCATGCATAATAGCGGTCAGCAATTCTTTCTCCTCCTCAGTCTCAGCGCCAAACTGGCTATAAAGTATCTTGTTCGGCTTTTTGAAGAGCCCGTATGGCAAAAGATTTTTTTCTACAAGAAATTTAATGGTATTGTTAACCTCAGGCAATTCATTCTTACCCTTTGCGCTCGATACCAGGAAAACTCTCTTCACCGGCTGTTGATTTGCGATTTCCGTTGCGAGCATCCCCCCAAAAGACAGCCCGAGTACAGTTGGATTTTTTTCTGGTATCTGGGCAGCCATCTTTTGGGCATAGCAACCAAGCTCATCATGCTTATCATAGCTCACCCAGGGAAGAAATATCAGTTTTGCGTCCCTTATGTCCAACTTTCTAAATATGCGCTCATCTGCACCCAATCCACTTATGCAGTATATATTTTCCATTTAATCCATCACACCTTTAAAGCATGTAATTTATTTAAAATTCTATGCCGTTCTACTGATTGCGACTATTTTCGGCAGCCCATTTAGTGGAAAATACAAAAGCCTCCTTATGGAGGCTCTGAAAGTCGTAAAATTCGTTATGCAACTGCTTCAGCAAACCTCGTTTTGAAGGCACTGATCAGGTCTGCCTTCACGATCTTACTAGCAACATCTATCATATTCTTGAATGCCATGGCATGCGAGATCCCATGTCCGATCATTACCGGGCTATTAATTCCTAGAATTGGGGTACCACCGTAAATTTCAAAGTTAAAGTGATCAAGGAAGTCATCCTGTATACCTCTTTCCTTAAAAATGTGGTATAATGATTCCGCCATTTTCAATGCCACATTACCCGTAAAGCCTTCACATACAAATATTTACAAGCTTCTCCATGCGGTGGCTGCC
>CAMPKR010000024.1 GCA_946887345.1 uncultured Bacteroidota bacterium
ATGACTATGCGTCAGTATGTTAACTATATAATGCTTGCCTGCCTGCTAACGACTGCGTCGTGCGCTACGCATGAGAAGTCTGTGTATTTCTCTGACAACAGCCCGAACCGGAATGCAGACTTTACCCAAAGGGTAGAGCGCCAAAAGGAACTGACGGTGCAGCCCGATGATATCCTTGCGATACACGTGACGACTATCAGCAGTATAGCAGAAAAGACTCCGATCAATATCTTTAATGACGGGGGTACCACCTATAGCGTGAGCGAAACCAACTCACAAGGCGGCAGCAACCTGCAGACCAACGGCTACCTGGTAGACGCAAGCGGCAACATTGACTTCCCAGTAATTGGTAAGATGTATGTAGGGGGCAAAACAATACGCCAGGTAAAAGACGGCCTGGCCATGAAGCTGAAAGATTATATAAAAGATCCGGTGGTGGAAGCCCGTATCATCAACTACCGCGTAACGGTGCTGGGTGAAGTGAACCGCCCGGGTACCATTAATGCCCCTAACCACAGAATAAGCGTGGTGGATGCACTGGCAGCGGCAGGTGATGTGATGCTTACCGGCCGTAAAGACAACATCCTAATAGTAAGAGAAACAGATGGCGTGCGAGAATTTGCCAGGCTGAACCTTAACAGCACTAATGTATTTAGCAGCCCATATTATTACCTGAAACAAAACGATATTGTGTATGTAGAAGCTGCCCGTATCCGCCGCCAGCAAAACAGCGAGTTTACGCAGACCTACCTACCTGTTATCTCGTCATTGGTTTCGACCATACTGGCGGTGTACGGTATCGTAGTATTAAGTAAGTAGAACATGGAAAACACAAACCAACAATTTTCCGAAAGGATACTTAAACAGTTCAACTCGTCGTTTGATTTCAAGCGGCTCATGGGTTCGATACTGAGTAACTGGTACTGGTACGTATTGACCATTACCGTTACCCTGACAGCGGGTTACCTGTATATCCGTTATACCACCCCGCAGTATGCGATCAAGAGCTCGCTGCTCATTGATGAGACGCAGGACAACAGCACCAAGAGCCTGCTGAACAAACTGGAGAACGGTAAGGACAACGCGACCCCAACCAACATCTACAATGAGATGTTCATCCTGAAAAGCCAGGATCTGATTGCACAGATAGTGGATTCACTAGACCTGAATGTGCGGTACTGGGCGATAGGCCGTGTGAAGGAAACGGAAATATATGAAGAGTGCCCGATAAGAATAGAATTTGACGAAAACGGCTATAAAGGAGCAAATACCCAGTTTGTAATAAGGCAAGTAGTAGAAGGCCGTTTTGAAAT
Source organism: uncultured Bacteroidota bacterium (assembly GCA_946887345.1). Next base: position 1,314 of record CAMPKR010000024.1, read on the forward strand.
AGAGTACAATGACAATAAAAGCAGGGTAGACTTTGACACATGGACTAACCTGGGCTTCGGTGATTTTAAAATAATCTATACCAAAGGACCAAAAGTGAATCCAGAATACCTGCCGAAGACAGACTTTGTGGTGAAGGTGGAAAACGCATTGGCGACGAATCAAAAGATACTTAAAGCACTGAAAATAAATCCGGGGGATGGCAGGACCAGCCTGCTGGATATGAGCATAAATGACAACCTGCCACTGCGTGGCGTTGACTTTATGAATGCGCTGATCTACTTCTACCAGAAAAAAGAACTGGAAAACATTACCCGTAGTGCAGCCCGCACAAGGGAGTTCATTAACAGGAGCAAAAGCAGCATGATACAAGACCTTCGTACTATGGATACGATGGTGGAGAATATAAAAGTGAGCAATGAGGTGGTGGATCCACAGGCACAATCGGCGAGCTATTTTACTGAGAAGACAGCCGGTGAGCAAAAGCTGAATCAACTGATAGCAGAAAAGCAAGCTATCAATAACCTGCAGCAGAGCATAATGATGAACAAGAACCAGGTGATAGCAGGGCTCGGCGTACAAGACCCGATACTGCTGGACCTTGTAAACAAGTATAATGCTGCTGTAACCCGCCTAGACGAACTGCAACGTAACTACGGACCATCGAACCCTTATATAGAACAAGCTCAAAGCGATATCTCATCGATGCGCAAAAGGGTGCTGGATGCGACTGACAGGATATACAATTCTATAAACATAAGCCTGCAAAATGTGTCGCGGACGGTGGCTACGAGCTCAAGCAAGATAAGAGCGGTACCTGAGATAGACCGTACCATAAAAGATGTAAGGCGTAACTATGATGTATCGCAGAATGTATACCTGTACCTGTATCAAAAAGGTATAGAGAACGAAATATCGCTGTATGCAGCTACGAACAAATCGAAAGTAGTGATAGCGCCTTATGCGAGCAACGCACCAATATCGCCGGTGAAGAAGAATGTGTACCTGGCGATGATACTGATAGCGCTGATGCTGCCTACTACAGTACTGGTAGCGCGTGAGCTGCTGAATAACAAAGTAATTAACGAAAACGATATAGAATCGCTGACTACGATACCTATAATAGGGTCGGTGAGCCTTTCAGAAGAAACGAATGGCAGGGAGAACTCGATAGTAGTAGGTCCGCATGTGCGTACCGGCATTGCAGAGCAGTTCCGCCTGATACGCGCCAACCTGGAGTTTATGTCAGCTACAACCGATAAAAAAGTATTTGTAATAACATCAAGCACCAGCGGTGAGGGTAAATCGTTCGTATCGATCAACCTGGGTATTACTATGACGCTTGCCAAAAAGCGCGTGGTGATCATGGAATTTGATCTGCGCAAGCCGAAGATCAGCTCTTACCTGGGCCTGAGCAATGAAGGCGGCATCAGCGGGTACCTTGCCGGCATCTCTGACCTTAGCCAGGTGCTGAAAGCATCGGGTGTACATGAAAACCTGTACATAGCCAATTGCGGCCCTATACCACCAAACCCGGGTGAGCTACTGGTATTACCTACCTGCCGTGAACTGATAGAGGAGCTGCAAGAGATGTTTGACGTTATCATCATAGATACTGCGCCAATAGGACTGGTATCGGATGCGCTGATACTCTCGCAGTATGCTACTATTAACATGTTCGTGGTTCGCCAAGGATTTACTATTAAGGACCAGGTGCGCATGTTTGATGTACTGCATAAAGACCATAAGGTACAGAGCCCGTCAATCATCTTCAATGGCGTGGAATACAAGAAGAAGTATGGCTACGGGTATGGCACCGGCTATGGATATGGTTACAGCTATGGACAAGGATACGGGCCGACCGGTGAAGAACCGAAAAAGAAGAAGAAAAAACGTCTATCCAAATTCTTTACAAAATAAGAATGGCGGTCAGCCCCACATGGGGCTGACCGTCCTTTAATAAGAACAAAAAGCTATATTTACCAAGGTTTTATAGCTTAAATGCCATAACACTGCGATGAACATAAGAGAGGGCAGCCCGATAGCTGCTATAAGTAAGGTTTATAAAATATTTACTCCGAAGCAACGAAAAAGCTTCAGGGTATTAGTCTTCTTTACATTCATCAGTTCTATTACCGATCTGCTGGGGCTTTTTACAGTCATTCCTGTTATTGGCCTAGTACTTTCCGACAGCTTTTATAATACTGTTATTACGAAACTCCCGATGATATCGCAGTTTGACAAACAACAGTTGCTGCTTTTGTCGGTGCTATTGTTTACTGTGCTCATTATTGCCAAGAATCTCTTCGGACTGTATATCAATAAAATGCAGGTGAGGTTTGTAGAGGGATTATTTGTGACATCATCGATGAACGTATTAGCTAATGTTTATAAAAGATCATTGCTGGAAATACAAAAGGACACCTCCAACAAACTTGTACAAAAGCTCACCAGCATGCAGGTGCATCTCTGCAGCTATGCTGTGATCTCAATCATTATCATTATTAACGAGGCGATCGTCTTCGGGCTTACTGCCGTGATTGTCTGCCTGGCTAACTGGCAGCTATTTGTGCTGCTAATATTGACGATTGTGCCTATAATGGCCATCTTCTATGCAAAGGTGAAGACCATGATAAAAAATGCCGGTACCGAACGCAGCAATAATGAGACAAAGCTGCGGGAAAGTGCACAGGAGATGATATTTGGCTATACCGACATTAAGATAGCCGGCACGGAAAATAACTTCAAAAAGAAGTATGAGAATACCGCCAGGAAGTACAGTATTTTCCAGGGGAAGCTGGACTTTATGCTTTTTATACCTACGAGGATAATAGAAGTGGCCATTTTCTTCTGTGTGGTGCTAATCATGCTTTATGGCATTTACTTTATAAAGGATACCGAAGCTATCATTACTACTATCAGCCTTTTCGGTATTGTAGCCTATAGAAGCGTACCGTCCATCAACAGGTTTGTGATTGCGGTAAATAATATTAACTCTTCATCGTTCATCTTTGAAGACCGAGACTTTATTTATAGTGAACAGCAAGTGAAAAAGAACGCTGAAAGCCCATTAGAATTTGATGAAACCATCACGTTTGAAAATGTTTCGTATAGCTACGAAGCGAACGGTAAAAACGTGCTGAACAATTGCAGCCTGCAAATAAGAAAAGGCGAAAAGATAGGCATCATAGGTAAGTCGGGGGCCGGCAAATCGACCCTGGTAGGCAATATACTGGGCTTTCTAAAGCCTACGGAAGGCAGGATAATAATAGACCAGACCCCGCTAGGCGAAAACAATATAGAAGACTGGTGGCATATAGTGGGGTATGTAAGGCAGGAAGTATTTATAATGAACAACAGCATGCTTGAGAACATTGCCATAGGCGAAGATGCCGCAAGCGTGGATATAGAACGAATAAACCGTGCGATAAAACTTGCGAGCCTGGAAAGCCTGGTGAATGAGCTACCCAATGGTATACACACCAAGCTGAGCGAAAGAGGCAACAACCTGTCGGGCGGGCAGAAGCAGAGAATCGCCATAGCGAGAGCTATTTACAAAGGCGCCGAGGTGCTCGTATTTGACGAGGCGACCTCTGCACTGGACTCACAAACAGAAGAAGAAATAACTAATGCTATCCAGCAACTGGGCAGGGAGCAATTAACTATAATCATTATTGCACACCGTTATACATCGCTGAAATACTGTGACAGGATATATGACCTGCAAAATGGTCAAATAAGCGCTTCACTAACTTATGCAGAATTGATAAAGGAATAGACAAGGATGAAGGTATATGTGATAAATATGGAGCGTAGTGTGAACCGGAGAACTTCGATGGAGGAACAGCTACGTAAGCTAGGCGTTGATTACGAAATAGTGAAAGCAGTTGACGGCAGTCAACTTACCGATGACGCGATACACAATGAAGGAAGAGAAGATGACCCGTTCAGCAGGAGCGAAATAGGCTGCATGCTGTCGCACTGTAAAGTGTATGCAATGATGCAGGAAATGGGGGATGCCTTTGCCCTGGTATTGGAAGACGACATATGGATAACTGAAGCAGAACTTGGGAGATTGCTTGATGCTATTCAGCCGCAGGTAAGCAAAGAGACAGTAACCCTGCTGACTTATTTCGGCCGCAAAGACAGCAAAGTTGTGTTAAAAAAGATAAAAAGTGTCGGCCACGTACCAAACAGTGAAGAACGCTACTTTATATCTCAACCTACCTATGCAAACAGCCTGGCGCGGGCAGGAGCATATGTAATAACTCAGTCGTGCGCCAAAAAGCTGCTGGATTTTCATACTCCCCGGATACGTTGCAGGGCAGACGAATGGGAAGTGTACTATGAGAACAATATAATGCCGATAGTGCATTGTATTTACCCCATGCCCATTACTGAAAATTATGATCATGGATCGGAGATCAACTATACGCGCAACGGCATAGAGGCGCTGGGCAAAAAGCTTATTACGTGGTCAATATATAATAGAATACCCATCCTTACCTACCTGTTCAAAAAAAGGCGAGAGAGCTACTCGAACAGGCATAAAAACATAGAACTAGAAAACTAAATCCCAAGAAAACACCATGTGCGGAATCAGCGGATATATAGGCAAGTATAACAAGAGCGACATTAAGGCTGGAGCGCAATCCATAGCGCACCGGGGCCCTGACGCCTTTGGTATGTTTACGGAGGGAGACGTAACGCTTGCCCATCACCGTCTTTCGATTCTGGACCTGTCGGACAGAGCCAACCAACCATTTCATTTTGAATACCTGAGCCTTGTATATAACGGTGAACTATACAATTTCCCGGATGTAAGGAAGAAGCTGGAACTACTGGGATATACATTCACGACCAGTTCGGATACAGAAGTACTTATAAAAGCCTTCCACCAGTGGGGACCGGATGCCATCAACAGGTTTATAGGCATGTTTGCCTTTGCGATGTATGACCGAAGGGACCAGAGTATTTACCTCTTCCGCGACAGGATAGGCATTAAACCGCTTTATTACACATTAGAAAGCGGACTGGCATTTGGCAGTGAATTGCGTACGCTGATACCTATACTTAAAGATAAAACGCCTGACCATGCAAGCGTGTATGAGTATTTCCGGCTGGGATATATTTCACGCGACAGATCGATATTCAAAAACGTTAAAAAACTGCTGCCGGGCCATTATCTACATTATAAGGGTGGCAAAGCAGACATTAAAACCTATTGGAGCCTTGATAATATATTAAGAGAACCGATACCGATACTTTCTGACAAGGACTGGGAAAGAGATCTGCATGATACAATGACCTACGCCTTTGGCAAGCGGATGATCTCCGATGTACCAGTGGGCGTATTCCTGAGCGGGGGAATAGACAGCTCCCTACTTACTTCGATATTGCAAAAAAACTATGGGGGCATACATACCTTTACTATAGGCTTTGATGACCCAAGGTATAATGAAGCGAACATAGCCAGGGATGTTGCCGCTCACCTTGGAACAGAGCATACAGAGTTCATACTGACAATGGAGGACGCATATGAAACCATGCAGTCGTTTTACGAGATATATGATGAGCCGTTTTCTGATTCATCGGGCATACCAAGTACGATAGTTTCGAAGCTGGCAGCGAAAGCGGGAATAAAGGTGGTGCTATCCGGAGACGGTGGCGATGAGATGTTTGCGGGCTATGACAGGTACCCAAACACGATGAACCTCTATAACCGTTTCAGGAAAATACCGACACCAATAAGGAAGTCGATCTCCTCAACAGCAAGTTATACCTATAAAAACAGGCTGCTACGCAAGGTATACTCCGGAAACACCGAGCATAAAACCGCGGCACTAGCCGAACTACTGAGTGCAGGCGACCTGGCGCACTTCTACAGCGCCTACGTGAGCAACCAAAGCAACCTAGAACTGAGCTCAATGCTGAAGCACTCTTCCCTGGGCTGTAACAATGTAGACCTGATATCGCAGGACATGGAAGGGCTGATGTACTATGAGCTGCTACACTACCTACCTGACGATCTGCTGGTAAAGATGGACCGGGCCACTATGTATAACAGCATAGAAGGACGTGAACCTTTCCTGGATCACATGATAGTGGAGCTATCGGTGAAAATACCGATGCGCCTGAAATACAGGGATGGGCAAAGCAAATGGATATTAAGACAGATATTGGGTGAGTATATACCCGAAAAATATTTTAACAGGCCAAAGAAAGGGTTTTCAATACCCATCTTCCAGTGGTTTAGCCAGTATATGGATACCCTGTTTGAACATTACCTTGAAAGGAAGCGCCTGGAACAAGTAGGATTGTTCAACACAGAAGAGATACTGCATGAGTACAAGAAGTACAAATGGAACAAGGAACATAACAAGGAGTACAACATAGAAAAGATGTGGCGTATACTGAGCTTTATGATGTGGTGGGACAGGTGGAATGAAAAACTATAAATGAAAAACGTATTACTCATAGGATCTGAATTAGGGAAAGGCGGCGCAGAACGCTCTATTTCCCTATTGAGCTATCACCTGGAACAAAGGGGATATAATGTGATCCTATGTATACTTTCAGGAAGGGACAGAGCACAGTACTATCAAACTTGCGAGAAAGTAGTATTTGTGGATCCGCCCGTATATAAAAGCTATATCAATAAGCTGAAGGGCTGGAAATACCGCATACAGAAAATAGGGCAGCTGAAAAGGGAGAATAATATTGACGTATCGATCAGCTTTTTGGAAGGCCCTGACTATGCCAACATAATGAGCAAAGGGACAGAGAAGACGGTACTCAGCATAAGAGGGACGAAGGTGTTTGATAAGAGAATCTCCGGATGGATGGGCCTGGTGCGAAAGAAAATATTAATGCCCTACCTGTACCAACGCGCAGATGAAATAGTATGCGTATCGCAGGCATTGTCTGATGAACTTAATAAGTACTTTAAAATAAAGCAGGAAAAACTCACCACTCTCTACAACTTCTATGAGAACGAAAAGATCATAGAGAAGAGTATGGAACCCCTGACAGGAGAAGAACAAAAGTTATTTACTAAACCCGTTATCATCACCTCCGGCAGGCTGCACGTATCGAAAGCACAGGACAGCCTGGTGAGGATGCTGAAAAAGATAAAAGAACGGACCGAGGCCAGACTAATGATATTGGGAGACGGTGAGCTAAAAGACTACCTGATGCGCCTGGCAGATGAACTGGGACTTAGTGTTTGTGACTGGGCCAGCAACCAGACTTATAAAGATGCTGATATCTACCTGATGGGGTACCAGGTGAATGCTTTTAAGTTTTACAGGCACAGCGCACTGTTTGCACTGTCTTCCTCGTGGGAAGGTTTTCCGAATGTGCTCGCCGAGGCTGTGATCTGCAATATACCTGTTGTAAGTACCGATTGCTATACCGGACCAAGGGAAATACTGAATATAGAGGGGCTGAATGGAAAACCGGTAGAAACTGCGCACCGCACAAGCATAGGTTCGCTGTTACCGATGCTGGATAAGGTGGATGAAAAACGCTTTGATACGTGGGCCGATGAGGTGGCGTATTGGCTGGAAAAAGGAAGACCCGAGGCGAAAGAATTCGATAAACTGATTCAACGTTTTACCCTGGATGAGATGATGAGAAAGTGGGAGGAAGTAATAGAAACAAAATAAGATGAGGATATTATTAGTAGACAGTTCCATTGCCTTTACCGGTGCATTTAAATGTGCGCTGAGCGAAGCGGAGCTGCTCTCTGCAAATCATACTTTTATTTTTGTGCTACCGGCACAAAGTACACTGAAGCCATACCTGGAAGAAAGGGGTTTTAAAGTGTATATGCTGCCGATGGTAGAGATAAGCAAGTCGGCAAAGTCGCTGCTATCGTATTTCCCCTCTTTGCTGAAAAATGCAAGCGCCCTGAAAAAAATAGTAAAGAAAGAGCATGCAGATGTGGTTCAGATGAATGACTTCTACAATATGCTAGGCGTAATGCTGAAGAGATTGGGTTATAAAGGTAAGCTGATCACTTATGTGCGCTTTCTGCCTTCGTCAAGGCCGGCGGCACTAAGGAAGATATGGACGAGATTTGCCCAGAAATATTCCGATAAAGTTATTACGGTGTCGAAAGTGGCATTGCAGCAATTGCCCGAGGATAATAATATCATATGTATTTATGATCCGGTGAAACTAACGGAGCAATTGCCACAGAAAGTTTACGAGGAGAAAGAAATAGTAGACATTCTCTTCCAGGGAAACTATATAAGGGGCAAGGGGCAGGATGCCGGACTGGAAGCATTTGCAATTGCATACAGAAAGAACCCAAATATCCGCTTGACCTTTGCAGGCGGAGATATGGGCTTAGAAAAGAACAGGGAATTTAAGCAACAACTGCAGGACCGGGTAAAAGAACTGAGGCTAGAGAGTGTGGTGAGATTCACTGCTTTTGCTGACACGGTGGAAAAAGGAGTGAAAGAAGCTGATATAGTGTTGAATTTTTCCGAATCGGAGTCGTTTTCTATGACTTGCCTCGAGGCTTCGTTCTATGGCACGGCTTTGGTTGCAACAAGATGCGGGGGGCCAGAGGAAATTATAATAGACAACGAGACAGGATTTCTTGTTCCGCTGAAAGACTATGAGGCGATGGCAGAGGCTATACTGAAGCTCGCCGGCAGCTTTGATCTCAGGAAGAAATTTGCCGATGCCGCAAAGAAACGGGTAATGAAAGAATTTCCGACTGAAAAATTTATAGAAGAGTTTGAAGAAGTGTTGGCTGGTTTTAACTAAATGGCAGATAAGAGGCGCATATTATTTCTCGTTCCATACCCGGTGAAGCGGGCGCCTTCGCAGCGCTTCAGGGTGGAGCTTTTTGAGCCTGTTCTTAAAGATGCCGGGATTAGCTATACCGTTAGTCCATTCATGAGTGAGCGTACCTGGGATATACTCTACAAACCGGGGAATACTCTTAAAAAAGCACTAAGCATAGCGGGCGGTTACTTGCGCAGGCTACGGAATGTGCTGATAGATGTACATGGCTATAGCCATGTATTTATACATAGAGAGGCTGCGCCACTGGGACCACCAGTATTTGAATGGATACTCACAAAACTGTGGGGTAAGAGGGTGATCTATGACTTTGATGATGCTATATGGATACCCAATACCGGCAATGAGAACAAAATAGCGGCTGCACTAAAGGCAAACTGGAAGGTAAAGCGTATCTGCAACTGGGTAGAAACCGTAATAGCCGGGAATGAATACCTATGTGCATTTGCACGGCAGCATAATGAGAATGTTGTTTGTATACCGACAGTGGTAGATACAGAAAGGTTTCACAATAAAGTAAAGGAGCACCGAACAGACAGTATAATTATAGGCTGGACAGGAAGCCACTCTACTCTGCCCTTTCTAGAAGAAATACTCCCCACGCTTCGTGAGCTGAATAAGGAACACAGGTTTACACTGCTGGTGATAGCGAACCGGAAGCCGAGCTTTGAATTTCCCAGCATGATGTTCATACCATGGAAAGTAGAGACCGAGATAGATGATCTGCTGCATGCTGATATAGGCATAATGCCCTTGAAGGCAGACCAGTGGAGTGAGGGTAAATGTGGCTTTAAGCTGATCCAATACCTTTCATTGGGCATACCTGCTGTAGCTTCCCCTGTGGGTGTGAACAGCAAAATAATAGATCATGGAGTGAACGGATTTATGGCTAATAATCCGCAGGAATGGAAACAGCACTTATTGGACCTTATAAATGATCCAGAAAAAAGACACGCCTTTGGCAAGGCAGGACGCCAAAAGATGATACGCGAATATAGCCTTCAATCACAGAAAGAGATATTCCTCAGCCTATTCAGATAAGGGGTTAAATTTTCAGAGATAAGATATTTTTGATAATCGGCTGGTTTTTATAGTAGATGAGCACCAGGGCCAGACCATAGAACGGCAGGCAGGGTATGCGGTAACGGGAAAGCGCACCAAAATTGTAGGAAGATATACCCACGGCAAAAGCGAATACAATTGTGAATATGAGGCAGAACTGGATGGTGGGATCGGCTTTGATGGTTTTCCAGGTTCGGACGAGGCCTACGCTTATGAGCACTTTTATAGTTACCCAAAGGAATATAAGCGCTTCAATGGCGTTTAATAGTTGAATTGGCTTTTTTGTTTCCCAGATGTAAGGTCGGAATAAGCTCACATTTACAGCAAATGGGAACTTCTTCAACATACCCGTAAATGAAGGATCGAACTCACCAAGGGTGTAGCCTGAGCCTGCATCGCCTGATACCTGGTTGATATAAGTACGGGTAACATAAGAGGTCTTAGCCACATTTTGCAACGAGTACCGGCCGAGGCTTTGTGAGAACTTATCGGAAAAGTAAAGAAACCCACCTACTGAAATGAGGATGATAAAGGTCTTGACAAAGAAACGCAGGGAACCATTTTGTATACTATGCGAATAGGTGAACAATATCCATAATGCAAGTGCCGGGAGGAAGGCGAGAAGTATGTAGACCTTGATAACTGCCACCAAGTAGAAACTAATAATAGTAAGAATAATGTTCCGCGGACTAAAGTCGCGGTGAATGAGAATACGGAACGCACCATAAGTCATCCAGCCGAGTCCGAACATACAAATGGTATCCTTAAATATACCCGAGCCCCACATGATTGTACTGGGAATATAAAGAGTGCATATGGCAATGTACTTAAGATAAGCAGGGTACTTGAGCGCAAATGTGCGGAACAGTGCCCACATACCAGTGAAAGAAATAACACCGAAAATGACTGCTATGGGCAAGTAGGTAGTAAAGGTAAGAATGCCTAAAAGGGCCGTAATCACCACTACCGTGTACTCAGCGGGGGATTCATACCAAGGGAGCAGACGAGATATGTAGTCGGTATACTCGCTATCGTACCATTTGGGAAGAGCAAAGACGAGATTGAACCATTTGCCGATGGACTCATCGAAAGAACCATTGACCACCTGGGCATGCTCAAAGTAATTGGAAGTATCACCACCGCCATAATAGTATTGGTAGATCAGACCAATGAAAATGGCGCCGCATATTTTGACAGTGAGGCCGGGCAAAAAGTACTTCCTCCATGGATGACCCACAGGGTAACGCCTCTCACGAAAAATGATCGCAATTAAATAAATTACAACTAAGTAAAAGGGCAGTAAGAAATAGTCAAGTAATGTTATAAATTGCATTTACTTTGATTTCGATTTCAAGATCCAGTTTCTAATCCATTGTTTAGTACATGTGTGGTATTACCGGATATTATGCTTATAAAGAAAAGCACGGCACTAACATAAAGAAAATATCCCAATCAACTCTTAAGCTCTCGTTAAGAGGGCCCGATAGTGGTAATATTTACAGTGATTTTAACATTGCTTTGGGTCATAGGCGACTTTCGATCATTGACGTGTCGAATAGTGCCTCTCAACCTATGACAGATGTGAGTGACCGGTATGTGATCGTATTTAACGGCGAGATCTTTAATTTCAAAGAACTATCGTCAAAGTATCTTCAGAATACCTGGCAGAGAATATCCGGGCCCAAGACATCTTCTGATACTGAAGTACTACTCTACCTGTTGATAGAATACGGGGCAAAAAGCCTGGAATGGCTGAGTGGATTTTTTGCTTTTGCTTTTTATGACAAAGAAACGGGGCAGCTATTGCTGGCCCGCGACAGGTACGGGAAAAAGCCACTACTCTACTATATGGGCAATGGCTTCATTGCATTCGCATCGGAGATGAAAGCTTTGCTGGAGTATGACATACCCAAAGAAATCGACTATACCGTAGCAAGCCAGTATTTTCAACTTAACTACATACCGCAGCCACAGAGCATGCTAAGAGGAGTGGCGAAACTTAAGCCTGCACATTATCTTATCTTTTCGCCTAATGGACTGGAAGAGTATGCTCCGTACTATACGTTAAAAACAAATCCCGAAGCATATAACAACTTTAGCTACGAACAAGCAAAGGACGAGCTGATAAGGCTTTTGGATATGTCAGTTCAGGAAAGGATGATATCTGATGTGCCGCTGGGCGCGTTTCTTAGTGGTGGAGTTGATTCTTCGGTGATAGTTGCGCTGGCAAGCAGGCATACTTCACAGCTTAATACGTTTTCAATAGGGTATAAGGATAATGCGTACTTTGACGAGACGAAGTACGCTAAGGCTGTTGCTAATAAGTATAATACCAATCATACGGTATTCTCGCTATCGAACAATGACTTCCTGGAGCATTTGTATGATGTGCTGGAGTATATAGACGAACCATTTGCTGATTCCTCGGCGATACCCGTTTACATACTCAGCAAGCACACCCGCAAGCATGTGACGGTAGCACTAAGTGGTGATGGCGGCGATGAGGTTTTCGCAGGCTATAACAAACATGCGGCTGAGTGGAAGATGCGCCAGCCCACGCTAGCCAATAAACTGGTGAAAGCCGGGAAACCATTATGGGAATCGCTGCCGCGAAGCAGGAACGGCAAAGTGACTAACCTATTCAGGCAACTGCACCGATTTGCAGAAGGAGCCCAACTACCAGTGCAGGAGCGTTATTGGAAATGGGCATCTTTTGTTACCGAAAAAGAGGCTTCCTACCTTTTTAAGCCTGAAATAGCTGCCGAAATAGACAATGGCGTCATGAACCAGGAAAAACAACATTTCCTATCGGCGATAAAGGGCAATGATTTTAACGAGATATTACTGGCAGATATGAACCTTGTATTGACAGGAGACATGCTGGTAAAAGTGGACCTGATGAGTATGGCCAATAGCCTGGAGATAAGAAGTCCGTTTCTTGATTATAAGGTAGTAGATTTTGCATTTTCACTTCCTTCCCAATATAAGA
>CAMPKR010000025.1 GCA_946887345.1 uncultured Bacteroidota bacterium
AAATACGTATAGGGCTGGAATATTATAAGAGGAACTTTTGCTAACTGTGGGTAAAATCCGGATAACTATTATGAAAAATCACCCTTTATTGGGGAGATTTCCCTAATTTCATGGCCCCTGTTAGTCACTACACCATCAGAACGCCCCGTGTAAAAAAGGGCTTTTTTTAAACACTCAAACATTTTTTTTAATTTATTGGTGATGATGAAAAAGGTATTTTTCAGGCTGCTCTCAGTAGCGGCACTTTGTTTAACAGGCGCAACGGCACAAGCTTATGACCGTCACGCTCCCCTGCAGGCGTTCATTGACAGGGAAAAATCAGAACAGACATTTAAGGAAGTAAGCGACCTGTGGGCGGCGGATCACAGTTTCCCCTTTAAACAGGCAGAAAACTATGTAACGAAAGCGAGCTTCTTTACGCTGGACTTCAACAAGCTGAACCAGTTCAGAAATGAAAAGAACAGGTGCATTGACCTGGCTATTCCGAATCCGCAGGGTGGGTATTTTGTTATCAACCTGGCGCAGTATGACTTCCTGGCGAGTGGCTTTAAGCTGGCTACCGATGCTAATGGCAAAGAAACACCGGTGAATTATGAGCGTGGTCTTTACTACCGTGGTGTGGTAGAAGGCGTACCGGGATCAATAGCTGCTTTCTCGTTCTTTAATAATGAAGTGAGCGGTATCTTTTCTATACCCGGGGTGGGCAATTTTGTAATGCACCCGAATTCACTGGTGACAGAAGATGCAGGCAACCCGAGCTACATGTTGTTTAACGACAGGGATCTGAAAATAAAGCAAGAAGGACCGATATGCAGCGCCGACGAATTGCCTGAATACCTGAATACCACAAACGATGAAGCAGACGCTGTTTCGAAAAATAAGTTCAATAACTGCAAGGAAATACAAGTTTACCTGCGTGCAGACTATGCTACTTACCTAACAAAGAACAGTATTGTAAGCAGTGTAACCAACCAGGCAACTGCTGTTTTCAACTTCGTTTCCACGCTATACAGGAACGAGGGCATTTACCTGGCATTGAAGACAGTAATTGTGAATACAGCCAGTGATGATTATCAATCACTGTCTAATAGCTCAAGTGCCTTTCTTACCAAGTTCGGGCAGGTAACCCAGAACTCGATGCAGGGAGCAGACCTCGCAGTCCTTTATAGTACAAGATATGGTGGCATGGGTGGTATAGCATGGTTGGATGTAGTATGTAGCTCATACAACTCATCGCAATCTTCAGGACCTTACGCTTTTGTAAATATTAACAGTACAGTGCCGACTCTTTTTACCTACACCTGGAATGTAAATGCTACGGCACATGAACTGGGGCACAATGTAGGATCGCGACACACACACTGGTGCGGCTGGACCGGAGGTGCAATAGATGGTTGCTATACACCGCTCGAGGGTAGCTGCAGTATGCCTAACCCACAGTATCCCGTGAATGACGGAACTATTATGAGTTACTGTCACCTGGTGTCGGGTGTAGGAGTGGATTTTGCCAATGGCTTCGGCACATTACCGGGAAATAAACTCCGTTCGGAGGTGAATGGCAACAAACCTTGCCTGCATTACTATGCACCAAATGTGCCCGTTACGACAGCTAATGTAACAACGACTGCTAACAGGCAGTGTACCGACCCCAACGGCGTTACCTACTACTGGAACGACGGCATGAATGCAGATACGATACAAGACAAGATAGTACTGAAGATAAAGGCAGGCAGCAATGCCATAGGAGACCTGGACCAGACAGGCTTCCTTGTAAAGGCTACAACCCTGGCTAGTTATGGTGGCGGAACGGGTGTGACTTTCAACCTGCCAAGCGGTGTGCCCGGCGCAGGAGGTAATAACGTAGCCATGCGCCGCTTCTGGTCGATAACGCCGATCACACAGCCAAGCAGCGCTGTAGATGTGTATGTACCCTTTACTAATACCGACATAACGGATGTGGATGGATCGGTGCCCGGAGCACCTGCGCAACTGAGCAATTTTTCGTTCTACAACCTGGAAGCCAGTACTGTATCGGCAGATCCATCGCTGGGTCTTTCGGGAGCGACATCGGGCAACCTGAAGGTATATACTTATGGAACTACCGCCAGCACTACAAACTGGAAATCATCGCCTGTGGGTACTACACAGTACGCACAATTCCAGACTACCAAATTGGTAGGTGGTGCAGGCTATATCAATTATATCCACCCTCTGGATATAAATAGTGTTGGCGCGGAATCAATTGCCGTGTACCCTAACCCGTTCAGCGATAGCTGGAGCATTAACGTTCCGGCCGGGAAGCAAATGATGCTGCAGGTATATACTATGGATGGTAAGGTGATGCAAACGCAAACACTGAATGAAGGCATTAATACCGTGAACAGTAAGCAACTGCCTACAGGTATGTTTTTCTACCGCGTGACGAGCGCTACTGCAACTTATACCGGAAGCATAGTAAAAGAATAATAGTTTCAACAATATTTTTAAAACCGCCCTGGCTCTGCCGAGGCGGTTTTTTATGCCTTGTCGTAAACACCCCTCTTATTTGTCATTGGAACACAGCTTTGAAGTTGCGCGAGCAAATTTACTTTGCAGTAACAAAAATGATAGAATATGAAAGCAAGTAAAACAACCAAGGTCATCTACTGGACAACGACTATTATTATCTTTCTCTTTGAAGGAGTAATACCTGCACTTACCTCTAACAGCCAACTGGCGGTGGAAGGCGTAAGCCACCTGGGCTACCCGGACTATTTCAGGGTAATGCTCACCGTTTTTAAGGTAGCGGGAGCATTGGCAATTGTACTGCCATTTGTAAAGGGAAGGGTAAAGGAATGGGCTTATGCAGGTTTCGGAATGACCTTTATCGCGGCCACAATAAGCCACTGGGCGGCGGACGGGGCGGATTTCCAGACATTTTTCCCCCTGGTAGTTTTCGCTATACTGGCGGCATCGTATACCAGTTATCATAAGCTACAGGGCGAGAAAAGTAGCTATTCCATAAGAACGCAATCTTTGGTATAAACAAAGTTGCCGGGCCTGCGGGTCCGGCGGCTTTCTTTAGTGAAAGCCGTAAATGAGGCTGATGGTGATGGCATTGCCGCTGAGATTAGTACCGCCACGATTTTTGTAAAAGAGCAGGTTGTATTTGCCAACTAAGCCGAGGTACTGTTTCTTACTGATATGAAACATGTAAGCAAGGCCCCCATTAATATTGATAGAAGATAAGGCTTTGCCGTCATTGGCATCTTCAGAGGTACTTTCCAGGACCGAGATGTTGTCGTAGCCAGCACCTGCCAAAAGATCTAACTGATGACTTCCCAGCCTGGCATAAGTGAAGCCTGTACCGAGGCCTAAGTAAATGCCCGTGTGGTATTTGGTATCGTATGTGAAGCCCTGGTGATAGACCTGGAAATTTTTGGGTGCATTCATGAAACGGAGTGCGAGTTCAAGATTGAGCGAAAACTTTTCCCAGCTACTGCCGATCTGAAGCCCGATCTGGGGATGGTTACCGAGCGCTTGTATATTACCGTCAGGTATCCAGGCTCCCAGGAGTACACCCATGCTGAAGCGGCCATAAGTGCGGAAAATCTTTTCCTTATAGGCAGCATAGCTTTTATACAGCCAGGTGTTTCCTAAGGAAGTGCTATCCATGTTATCTAAAATATCTTTATCGCCCGATTCGTAATAGTCTGCAATTACTTTTTCTACAGGAGAAAGGTCCAGCTTTTGAAGATTTGCAGCGACATCACGTAAATAGGCATAGTAATCGCCGGGAACGTTGGGCATATCTTCATGGCCTCTCGCATTTTCGCGATACTCCAGCAAAACAGCAGGCATTCTTTTGCCATACATTTCCTCACTGAAGGTGCCATTCCCAATTGTGTAGAGTAATTTGAAAGAAAGTAAGGGTTCTGTAAGGCCGCAAATTTGTTCCCATTCATTCATAATAAGCTGCAGAGAATCATCATTGTAGGCGCTGTAATACCTGATGATGGCATCGCCATAGTAGTAGCTCATGCTATCGCAATAGTGCTCAGAAAGCACCAAGGTTTGCTCCTGCGCTTTCGCGCCGAAAGAGAAGAGGAAAACAAGCAGAAAAAGGTAGCCTTTCTTCATACGTAATGCAACTTAGCAATTGCTAAACAAAAAGGAGGCCAAATTTAGAGGTTTTAAAATAGCCCGGCCACAGGTATGGATTTTGTATGCCTGTGCTTTATAAGTTCATTCAAAAAAATGTCTTGATGATCATTCAATTAAACACCGATAATAACGTCCATTTTGGTGAGAAAAGCAGGGAAGAATACACCTCATTTATCAGCCAGGAACTAGACAGGTACAGCGAACACATTACGAGGGTGGAAGTGTACCTGGGTGATGAAAATGGAAGAAAAGAAGGGCAGAACGATAAACGCTGCCTGATGGAAGCGCGCTATGAGGGTATGACACCGATTGTGGCTACCGGCCATGCAAATACTTATGAACTAGCGATAGAGGCGGCATTGAGTACTTTAAAGTCTAACCTGGCCAAAGTGAGGGAAAAGCTGAGTAATCATTAAAATCCATCGAAATTCACTAAAAGTAAAGCCCCCGCAGGTTTACCCTGCGGGGGCTTATTTATAGATCAATTTCTTAACTAGACATGGAACTTAATGCCCTGGGCGAGTGGCAATTGATCGCTCCAGTTGATGGTATTGGTCTGGCGGCGCATGTAGGCTTTCCAACTGTCCGACCCGCTTTCGCGGCCACCACCTGTTTCTTTTTCACCACCGAAGGCACCGCCGATTTCAGCACCTGAGGTACCGATGTTGACGTTGGCTATGCCGCAATCGCTACCCTTATGCGAGAGGAAGGTTTCTGCCTCGCGCATGTTGAGGGTCATAATTGAAGATGAAAGCCCCTGAGGAACATCATTTTGCATAGCGATGGCTTCATCGAGCTTGCTGTACTTCATCATATAAAGAATAGGCGCGAAGGTTTCGTGCTTTACTATTTCCATACTATTATTCGCTTCGTAAATGCATGGCTTTACATAGCAGCCGCTCTCATAATTCTTCCCTTCCAGTACACCGCCGGCCACTACCGCCTTGCCACCTTGCTTGCGAATGGCATCGAGACTGGTGAGGTAGCTTTTTACTGCGTCTTTATCGATAAGCGGACCAACATGATGCCGCTCATTTAGCGGATCGCCAATAGAGAGTTGCTTATAGGCAGCTACGAGTTTCTTTTTGAAAATATCGTACACCTTTTCCTGGACAAAAATACGACGAGTGGTAGTACAGCGCTGACCCGCAGTGCCCACTGCACCAAACAGGACAGCACGAAGAGCGATATCGAGATCAGCGTTTTCCGAGATTATAATGGCGTTGTTGCCACCCAGTTCCAGAAGAGAACGGCCGAGACGGCTACCAACGGCCGCGGCCACCGCCTTACCCATGCGGGTAGAACCTGTTGCAGATACGAGAGGGATACGCATATCATTACTCATCCACTCGCCCGCTTCGCGGCCCCCGACTACGAGACCACAAACACCTTCGGGAACTTTATTGGCTTTGAATACCTCTGAAATAATATTCTGGCAGGCTATAGCTGTAAGCGGAGCTTTTTCTGAAGGTTTCCAAACGCAGGTATCGCCACAAACCCAGGCGATGAAGCTATTCCAGCTCCAAACTGCAACAGGGAAATTGAAGGCGGAGATAATACCCACTACACCGAGGGGATGCCACTGCTCATACATGCGGTGCATAGGGCGCTCGCTATGGATGGTAAGGCCATATAACTGACGAGAAAGACCAACAGCATAGTCGGCGACATCTATCATTTCCTGAACTTCACCATAGCCTTCCTGCAAGCTCTTACCCATCTCGTAGGACACAAGACGGCCCAGTGGCTCTTTATACTTTCGCAAAGCCTCACCTACCTGGCGAACTACTTCGCCGCGTTTAGGCGCAGGCCACATACGCCATTCTTCAAAGGCAACTTCCGCCTGCTTTACTACCGCGTCGTATGTCTTGCGATTGACGCCATGCACGGTACCCAACAGCTTTCCATCAACCGGTGTAAAAGAATCTATCTTTTCGCCACCGGATTTCAGCCATTTCGTACCCGTTGATGCACCCTCGTTCTTTTTCTCTATCCCGAGTACGTCCAGTACCTTATTTAGTTTCATACCTGTTCTACTTAAAATGTGGGGCAAAGGTAGCGGATTGGACAGGATTGACAAAAGACGGCTAGGAGAGGATATCGAAGCTCGGGAAGGCGTTCTGTGCCTCGGGAAGATCCTTCATGCTTACAAAATCGCAGATAGGTCCCATTTTGCCCCAGATAGTCCGGATAGCAGGATGTTCGTGGGCAAGATCTATTGCTTCCGGTGAAGCCCATTCGAATATTTCTATTACAGTGCCATTTTCTGAAAGCACCGTAAAAGGCTCTTTGTCGGTTATCAAATCATACTCTTTCAAAGTAGGTATGTGGACCTTCAATATGTCCATCAGCTCTTCAGCTTTACCCTCGCGGGGCTTGTACATAGCAAATGCAAGTTTTTTCATATCGCGTATTATTTATTAAAACCATTGTAACCATTTATTGACCACGGCTTTCACCCGACCAGCCTCCAGGGAGTAAAAAAGCTGAGTTCCTTCCCGCTCGGAGATAATAAGCCCCGCCTCCTCCAGCTGCTTCAGGTGACGGGTGATAGTGGGCCATTTGTCTTCAAAATAGCTGACTATATCACCGGCATTCAGTCGTTTTTCAGCCAGCAGAAGCGTCAATATATAGCGGCGGGTAGGATGTGCCAAGGCCTTAAAAACCTTGTCAAATTCTTCCAGTTCCCGTGCAGCTTTGCTGTATGCCAATTACGTGTTTTAGCAAATTTAGCAAAAATGCTAAATACCAACCAAATTTTTATTGCAGTATCTTAGTAATATGAACGAATACCTATCATATAAATTTGAAGACAGCCCGGAATTTGTGAGCACCTTTGATGAATTGCCACTATGGAGCGCATCCTTCGGACTGCTGATGCTGAAGCACCTGGAATACAAAAGAGGACTAACTATTCTTGATATGGGCTCAGGGGCGGGTTTTCCCTTGATGGAAATAGCAGGACGTTTCGGCAATACCTGCAAATGTTACGGGCTTGATACATGGACAAATGCCAATAACAGGGCAAGACAGAAGATCACCAACTATGGACTCAGCAATGTGGAGGTATTAGAAGGTTCAGGCGAAAATATCCCGCTTGAAGGCAGTAGCATTGACCTTATCGTTTCTAATCTCGGTATCAACAATTTTGAAAGACCCGAATTGATATTTTCTGAGTGTTACCGTGTATTAAAACCGGGTGGCAAGTTGGCGCTGACTACTAACCTGGACGGACATTGGAAAGAGTTTTACGATATATTTGAAACTGCCGTTGCAGGCCTGGGGCTGAAGGATGCGGCTGAAAAACTAAAACATCAGCAGGAGCACCGCGGTACTGTTGCCAGTATCTCTGATCGTTATACCAATGCAGGGCTAGTACCGACGAGGCACTGTACGGAGCAATTTGAAATGAAGTTTGCAGACGGGAGCGCATTTCTCAACCATTACTTTGTAAAACTTGGCTGGCTATCTTCGTGGACAGAGCTGATAGACAGCGAGGACCGGGAAAAAGTGTTCAGCCGGCTGGAACAAAACCTCAACCTGCACGCAATGGAACATGGATGCCTGGAACTGACTGTCCCGATGGCATTTATAGAAGGTATGAAACCCGAAAATGGCTAGACTTTAATCTTATCTACTATTTCGCGGGCCACCTGGTCAAAAGCCTCGCGGGAAGTGCGGGAAGTGATGCGGTTTACTTTCATCCTTATCGTCACGTTCTTTTTGCGGACCATAATAAAATAGAAGTTCTCATTATCTGTATGAAAATACGCCTCGTTACCGAGGTGGTTGATATTTTTGATGCCGCTCTTCTCATTGGCTTTTTTGATGTCATAGTAAGAAAGGTGGGCAGACATTTCATCATTGAACTGCTCAATCATGTAATATATATTGCCTGTCTTGCCAGTCCTATCATCAGCGTTTGATGCTTTATAAGCTGACTGGTAAGTTTTAACGTCAGCTTTGATAGTTGTTTTACTCTCTGTCAAATCAGAACTCTGCCCTATTATGCGCTCCGCATCGCGATGCGTAAAAATAGAATCTGTGACAATAGGAGCCCTACCCTGGGCAAAGGTATTGTCACTGACGAATAATGATATTAATGCCGCAGCCAGCAGTTTGTAAAACGTGCCTTTCATAAAAAGAAGATTTGTATAAAGTTAATAAGGCAGAGAAGAAAAGCAAGCACTCAGACTGTCTTATTTTTTAGCGCCATAATTCGGCCATAGGCCTCATTTATTCTTTCCCGGGAGATCTTCTTCTTTTTCACGAGCTTTTTCAGGATCGCGTGAACCTGCGTTGCTGTTACGATCTTCTCCTTGTTAGGAGTAGTATTGGCAAACATGAGAATATCCACGCCAGCATTTACCGAAAGCGCAATGGCATTTTCCAGCCCATAGTGGTCGCTGATAGCATCCATTTGCATATCATCGGAAAAGACAACACCATTGTAGCCAAGCAGATTCCTGAGCAGGCCTGTTATTGTTTTTTCAGAAAGAGTAGCGGGCAGCATAGAAGGATCCCAACGCTTGTTGATGATATGAGCAGTCATGACAGCATCGTAAGAGCCGTGCCGGATGATCTCATCATAAGGAATAAGCTCATTTAACTGCCATGTATTTGATACGTCGACTATACCGAGATGCGAGTCAGCCGCGGAGCTTCCGTGTCCCGGAAAATGTTTCAGTATTGTCTTCACCCCGTTTTCATGATGAGCATTGATGCTGATCTGGGCATGAGTAGCCACGAGAAAAGGATCGGAACCGAAGCTGCGACCATTTTTTACTATCACCGTATTCCCGGGATTCACCGCCATATCGAGAGCAGGAGCGTAGTTCACATTGATGCCCAGTTCCTTGAGCAACTCTGCTATACGACGGCCGTGGTAGCGTGTAGAATCAAATTTATTGACCTCCCCCAGGTAGGCCGCTGACGGTGTGGTAATAAAACCATATTTTTCTTTCAGCCTGTGTACTTTACCTCCTTCCTCATCGATAGAAACAAACAAAGGAATGGGAAGGTCGCGTTGCAAGTCTTGTACCAGGTGCTTTAGACTATCCTTTGAATTTGTTTTAGAAATATTCTTCTCGAACAACACCACCCCACCTATCTTACCTGCTTTCAGTTCGACAGTTAAAGGATCACCGGGGGCCAGAGAGGTGCGCTCGTTGATGCCGATCATTATCATCTGGCCTATCTTGACATCAAGGCTGTCATCCTTCCTGGCAAACGCTATGAAAGGCAACGCAGCCAGCAATATCGCAATTATAAGCTTCATTCTTCTCTTCATTGAAAGGAGTAAAAATAGACATTGCGGCAGGCAATATAAAATCTGTTCCATTGTTTTTATACTAATACAACTGTACTTTTAGTTAGCTGTCCTAAAGAACCACCGAATGACCGACGCCGTTACTCAAGCACTGCCGCGTAAACGAATCTTTCATACACTCAATGCCCTAAGGTTCTTTGCGATCTTTAAGATATTTACCCAGCACCTGCCGTTTGATGACTATTACTGGCTGCGATATGTGAAATTTGGCGGAACATACTTCTTTTTTATGCTCAGCGGTTTCCTGATCACCTATGGCATAATGGAAGAAAGGCTGCTTACAGGGAAACTGAACCTGAAGAACTTTCTGGCCCGGCGCGCACTCAGGATATGGCCATTGTTCTACCTGGTAGTTGCTCTTTGCTATATTATCCCGCCTATCCTGAAATATCTTGAAATAAGAACGACCCCAAGCGGCTATGACGCGGAACTATGGGTATCATTACTCTTCCTGGAAAACTATAAAATGATAATAACGCATAGCATGCCGGATGTATACGCATTGGCCGGAACGTGGTCGATCTGCATACAAGAGCACTTCTATATCATCTGGGGATTAGTGCTACTCGTTCTGCCAACCAGGCATATTCCCAAACTAATTATCTTCTCTGTAGGCCTCGGAATAGGTATCCGCATCTGCTTTGTGCAGAATGAACTTGATCCGGCAGATATCTTTAGCTGCCTTGACATTTTCGCTTATGGTTCGATACCGGCGGTGTTGCTGATAAAGCATGGCCCGAAGCTGGAGCAATGGGTAAATAACATCCCCAAAATAGTGCAGGCATTATATGTGATCGTATTAGTGACAACGGTTACCATATTTGCTCATGGTGTAGGACTCGTCATGAAACCCATTCTTTTCGGCCTGCTATTCAGCTTCCTGCTTATACTAACATTTCCACCAAATGCATATATCAAAATATCCGAACGAAATGTCTTTAGCAGGATGGGAAAAGTGGCTTATGGCATCTTTGCCTACCATTTATTCATTATTGTAGCCTGTAAAAAGCTATGTGACTATAACGGCATCCCGCTCAATGAACCTGTGAGTGCGATAGTATTCAGCATCATCACTTTTCTGCTTACGGTACTCTGCGCGTTTATATCCTATAATTACTTTGAGAAGCCTTTCTTAAAGCTTAAAAAATATTTCCGAGAAGGGAAGACTAATTCACCACAGCTATAACCATTCCATCATATTCTTTTACGCCAATAGTTTGTAAAATGGTGGAGGTCGCATCGCTGCAACCGGAGAGGGCTAAACGCTTTTTCTTTTATGCCATCAAGGCGTGGTCCATCGCTGCTTTCGGAATTATGATACTAGCCTGGCCAGTGACATTAATGTTTCATTTCGCCGAATGGATATTTCATAAGAAAACGGGAAAATATCACCCAGGCCATTAACGCATGCTTATACTAAAAAGAATATAGCGCATTGAAATATAAATAGATAAATGACAGTGGCAGATATATATATTCTATAGGTGAAACTACCCTACGGAGGGGGAGCACGTTAACAAAAAGATGCGATAACTTTAAAAGAAGGATAAGAACGCGGAAGTTAATATTTCCCTTCTTTTAAAATTCTCAATTATGAAAAGACTACTACTTTCGTGCGCACTGCTGGCGACGATCGCAACAGCGCATGCACAAAACGATCCCAGCACCACAGTTGGAGATACGGGAACAGTGACATTTGTATACCAAGGGGCAACCGTCACTTATACTACTGTGCGCGGAGCAGACAATATGATATGGCTGCAACAGAATTTGGGTTCATCTCAAATAGCCACATCTGCAACAGATGTATTGGCTTATGGACACTACTTCCAGTGGGGGCGATGGGACGATGCACACCAGTTGGCGGGTAGCCCTACGGCCAATGTTAGTACCATAAGTCCAAATAACCCACAGGGGATTCCGACAGGTAGTATGAACTTCCTGATTGGCAGTAACCCCAACGACTGGTGGGGAGGTGGTGCAGGCACAGACACATGGAGCAATAACCCTCCATCAACAACGAACGGTACCGACCCCTGTGCCGCAATAGCACCGGGCTGGCATCTGCCTTCTGTAACAGAACTAGGTAATGTGATAACAGTGGAGAATATTACTGACGTTGCTACGGCATTTGGCTCTAACCTGAAACTGACAGCCGCGGGAGCACGCGATGGCGGATCAGGAACATTTATCAATGTTGGGTCTGTGGGACAGGTTTGGACGAGTACTACGTCAGGGCCATATGCCAAGAGTGCAAGCATACAGGCAAGCGCCATCAACCCCAGCGATGACGCCCTGAGAGGATATGGTGCATCGGTGCGCTGTATGAGCGGCTGTACAGGGGTATTTCCACCTTCAGGTATAACAGGTGATGATACGGTATGTGAGGGTTCAACCAATACCTACACTGTACCCGCGGTGAACAATGCCAACAGCTATACGTGGACGGTGCCAACGGGATGGACTATAGTGGGATCCTCCACCGGAACTACCATCACAGTGATAACCGGAACAAGCGGCGGTACTATATCAGCCTCTGCAGTGAATACCTGCGGTACAAGTACAGCCACTACACTGAACGTGGTGGTAAATCCGCTGCCGGTGCCAGTGATCAACGGGACAGGCAATGTGCTGAGCACAGGAACCTTTGTAAGCTACCAATGGCTGGTGAATGATACTATCATTAATGGAGCGACAAGCAACCCGCATACTGCGGTAGACACGGGCGACTACCAGGTAATAGTAACGGATGCAAATGGCTGCTCCGACACATCCGCTGTGTTTAACTATACAACTACTACCGGCATTGAAAGTGCGAATTCATCTGCCGGTATACGCATCTTCCCGAACCCCGCTACGACAGCGATAAATATCAAATCACCGATAGCAATAGATGCTACTATATATGGCGTGGACGGACGAAAAGTGTTGGAACAAAGGAATGCCAAACTAGTAGATATCAGCAGTCTGCCTGCGGGTACTTACCAGGTGAACCTGAGTGATAAGACCGGACAAGTGTTGAAGACGGAGAAGCTGGTGGTGTTACCGCACTAATGGCAATATTATATAAAGTAAAAGGCCGCTGTGGAGCGGCCTTTACTTTTATATACTTCCAATGCTATTTTGCTGTATTCATCCTTGACAATTGGCCCAATGTGTAGGCTCCGACAGCCATAACCAGGTCACGAACTGCAACATCATAATGCGGACCACTGACAATTAGTTGCAGGGCTATGCATATGAGCCAGCCCATCACAACAAATGCGCCTATTGCGGGCCGAAACAGGACAATAAGACCTGCTATGATCTCTATTACGCCAACGACGTACATAAAGCCCTGAGGACCGAACGGGACCATATCCTTCATGCTGCCGAGGTAGTCGGGCCAGTTAGTGAGCAGATTTGTAAATTTGTCGAGACCTGCGACGATCGGCACAAGACCGTAAGTGAGTTTTAATGTGGTTTGGAGCTGCTGTATAGATGCCATATTGAATGATTTTTACAGTTTAGAGCTATTTTTCCTGAAAAGGTTACAAAAACAGGCAAAAAAATGTAACCAACTCCCTTTTGATCCATCTAAGTATTATGATCAACCAAATTACTGAGGAAGGCATTTCCGATGACAGGCTCATCAAAGAGATACTGGAAGGGCAAAAACGATCTTTTGAGCCAATTATCAGGAAGTATAACCAGCGGCTATACCGGATAGGCATGTCGATCTTAAGAAATGAGACAGAGGTAGAAGATGCCATGCAGACGGCCTATATTAAAGCCTATGAAAACCTCGCGCAATTTGAACAGCGAGCAGCTTTTGGCACCTGGCTCACGCAAATAAGGCTCAACCAAAGCTACGAACAAAAGCGAAAGAACCGCTCCTTACCCACCACTATTGAAGAAACAAATAATGCGATACAGATGAAAACCCCGGCAAACATTTTGGCAAACAAAGAATTGAGCGGCATACTGGAATCGGCCATCGCAGAATTACCCGAAAAATACCGGCTTGTGTTTATAATGAGAGAGATAGAAGACCTTTCTGTAAAGGAAACCTCTGAGGCGCTGAATATTGAAGAAAGCAATGTAAAGGTGCGACTGAACAGGGCGAAAGGTATGCTAAGGAATAATCTTAGCGGCTATGTGAAAGACAATGTCTATAGCTTTCACCTGCGTAAGTGCGATAGAATCGTGGATTATGTAATGGGGCGGATTGCCGATGCCTGATATGCGACGAGTACTTAAGAGCCGCGTGGTTTTACATACCGTTTCTGGAACCGTATGAGCGCCAGTGAATAAACCAGCGATATAAGGTAGGAAATCACAGTTCCCACAACGGTTCCAAGTGGTGGAAACAACAACATAGAAGAAATAGCATAGAGAAAAAGTGTAGTAGACCCCAGCGGGGCTCTTTTAAAAAAACTATAGAGCTGGTCGGCGGGATAGTAGTACTGAAAAGTGGTGAGCGCCACAAAGGTGACGGCAGGATACATAGTGAAGATGCCGCCCCAGAAAGGACCGAGGAGCTTACCCATCAATACTACCATTGCAATGACCGTACCCATAAATAAAGCGCGCAGAGCAATTTGCAACCGAGAATATGAAACCGAAACGGGATCGTAGGTTCGCGAAGGCTTATTCAGAAGGTAGTGAGCCAATAAGGTGAAGAGGATATAGCCTATTGTACCTAGTAG